>QHYL01000584.1 GCA_003224105.1 Acidobacteriota bacterium
CGCGAAAATATCTCGATTCCGCCAACATGCAGATCGTGCTGGCGGGCGACCGCGCGCAAATCGAATCGCAAGCCACCCTCTTCGGGGACGTCGAAATCTTCGACGCCCAGGGCAACCGCCTGGAGTAACCCGTTGCGCCAAAACCATAGCGAACCGGAAGACGGGTCCCAGGAAGACGAAATCCAACGGGAGGATGGCCTTGTCCGGTATTGGATGTTTTTCAACGGCGACCAGATTCGCCTGTTCTCTGCACTAGCCGCAGCCTTCTTCGGTATTCTCTGGTGTTTTCTGTATGTTCTAGGCGTAGGGAGAAACACGACAGGCATTCTCTTGCTGATCCTTGCTTTAACTAGCTTCTCGATCTGGCGAGTCTTTGACAGGCAGATTCGGCAGTACGAAGAGAGCGGATGGATAAGCACTCGTCGGAGCGAGATAAGGTCGAGATTCGAGTTGCCGCATTTCTTTGGTTATTTATTTTCATAGGTATCGCAGCTATAATGCTCACCAAATGGTGGCACGCTCGCTAGCTGCGCGGCTCTTTCTCCCGGTAATTCTGGTTCTGTGCGTTGGGCTTCCTCTTTCTTTGGCCAAGAAGAAGCCGCCGGTGAAGCCCGTCAATATCAATACAGCGACGTCCGAGGAACTTCAGCAGGTGCCGGGAATCGGTCCGGCGACGGCGCAGAAAATTCTGCAGATGCGCAAATCATACGGCCCATTCAAAAGTGTAGATGACTTGCTGGCCATTCGCGGCCTTGGGCAGAAGCGCCTCGACAAAATGCGCAAGTACCTCACGGTCGGACCGCCCGCTCCGAAGAAGACTCCAGCGAAGTGGGCTGCTCCCGGAAACCTCGATGGCAAAAAACTGCGATCATCCTATCGGTGGCCCCTTCCCGCAGCGAGGGCCTTATAGTTGACGACGCCGAGGCCGGGGCGAGCCAGAAACCTTTCGGCTAACTCTCCTTTCTCGAAGACTGAAATGGTTTCAATTCGTACCCACCTTGGCTCGCTAACGACCTGGAATTTGGCGGTTTGGAGCATTTTGAATTTGCCAAATCGCAATTTCACCTCTTTCAATTGGCTCATGCAGTCCATGGGTGGCTCTCGCCAAGGATATGCATTCTCGCAAGCCGAGCTAAGGTCGTCTCTGTTGAAACGTTCATGGAAACTCTCGATGGCCAGGCTGGCTTCAGATTTCATTCGCATGCTGTCGAACGTCCCGGTCACGAGCTGATAGGCAACGTAGCACGTCACCAGGATGAGAAACAGCACTGCCGGTGGTCCCAAAATCCTCGATATGAGCCGCCGAATGGTCATTTTTCCTCTGCCTTAGAGGACCTGGTGAGTGGGCTTTGGCGAAGCGACGCGCAGGGGGACTTGGTCGGCGATGGTGATGCCGTAGCCCTCGAGGGCAACCACCTTTTTAGGATGGTTGGTGAGGACGCGAATGTCCCTGAGACCGAGGTCGATCAGGATTTGCGCGCCGATGCCGCTTTCGTGCTGCACCATGCGCTGGCGCGCGGGTTCGCGGTCGAGCTGGCCGCGCTTATGAAAATGAATTTGCGGCAGCGCGCCGGGTTCCTCCGCGGGATCGACGGAGAAGCCGCGCCCCGTGTGATGGAGATACAGGAACACGCCGCGATTTTCTCTGGCGATGGCTTCGAGCGAAAGCGAAACGAGTTCGCGGCAATCGCAAGTCGTTGAGCTAAACACGTCTCCGGTCAAACAGTGCGAATGGACGCGCACCAGCGCAGGCGGCTGGCCTTCGAGACTGCCGCGCACAAGCGCGATGTGCTGGTCATGGTCCACATCGCTCGAATAGGCAATCATTTTGAATTCGCCGAAGCGCGTGGGCAGAGCCGCTTCCGCAACGCGGCGGACGTAGCGCTCGTGCTGCATGCGGTAGCGGATCAGGTCCGCCACCGTGAGCATTTTCAGTTTGTGTTCGTTGCAGAATTCGA
>QHYL01000585.1 GCA_003224105.1 Acidobacteriota bacterium
GCGGGAAGACGTGGCCGGGGCGAGCGAGATCCTGAGGCTTGGTCTTCGGGTCGATGGCAGTAAGGATAGTGACGGCGCGGTCGGAAGCGCTGATGCCCGTGGTGACGCCAACGCGGCCGTCGATGGCCTCCGTAAAGGCCGTTCCATGGACAGAAGTGTTGATGGGCGACATGAGCGGGAGGCGGAGTTCGTCGCAGCGGTCCTCGGTCAGGGGCATGCAGATGAGGCCACGGCCGTACTTGGCCATGAAGTTGATGGCATCGGGGGTGATCTTCTCGGCGGCCATGGTGAGGTCGCCCTCGTTCTCGCGGTCCTCATCGTCGACGAGGACGATCATGCGCCCTTGGCGAATCTCTTCGACCGCTTCTTCCACGGTTGCGAACGGTGACTTGGTTTCGGTCATGGGGAGAAGTGCTTAGCCCTTAGTTCTAAGTTATAAGTGGAAGAAAAGAAAGAAGCAAGCTGGCTCGTGTCCCTTGCCGTGTGCTCCGTGGCCAGCATTTTGGGCGGCTGCAGGGGTACTCCCCCCCAGTTTTTTGTAACTGCGCATTCTAAAGGACTTACGAACGGATATTTCGCAACTGCAGATTCTAAGGAACTTACGGACGGACAACTTCGGCCAAAACCGGGCAAAGCGCGGTGTTCGCTCGGAACTGCGCATTCTAAAGGGGTTACAAGGCGAGATTGCGTAACTGCGCATTCTAAAGGACTTGCGGAGGTTGGCCTTTGGCGAGCCGTTGGGCAAGGGAGCGGGTACGTACGCTCCCGGCCATTTCGGATCGTTATCAAAACATGAGAGTTACCAAATTTGATTGTTGTAAGTGGTTGAAAAGAAAGGAAGGGCAAAGTGGTTGATGGGCGAGCAACCGGAGAAGACGCAGGGGTAACGGGAGTTT
>QHYL01000586.1 GCA_003224105.1 Acidobacteriota bacterium
ATGCTGGCGTCGTGAATGGCCTGGTCGTCGGGGACACCATGCTCGACACGCTGTTGCGCGAAGTCCACGATCATGATTCCGTTTTTCTTCACGATGCCCATGAGCATGAACATGCCGATAAACGCGTATAAGGAAGCTTCGGCGCCGAACAGCCACAGGGTCAAGAGCCCGCCTACGAGCGCAACCGGCAACGAGGAGAGCACGGTAATGGGATGCAGGTAGCTCTCGTACAAAATGGCCAAAATCACGTACATGACAAAGACTGCGAGGAACATCAGGATGGTGAGGCTTGATACCGTGTCTCGGAACGTAAGCGCTTCGCCCCGGAACTCGCCGCGAATTCCCGGCGGCAAGACTTGCTTCGCAGACTTCTCGACGAAATCCGTGGCCTGCCCGATGGAATAGCCGGGCTTCAGGTTGAAGAACAGTGTGACGCTGGTGAATTGGTTGATGTGATTGACGGACTGCTGGCCCAAGATCGGAAGCCAGGTGGCCAGGGCGTTGAGCGGAACCATGCGCGAGCCGTCGTCGCTCTTGATGTACAGCAGATGCAGATCCTGAGGCTCGGAACGCTGGTCGTCGGCAACTTCCAGGATCACCTGGTATTGGTCGGTGGGCTTCTTGATGAGATAGACGTAGTTCTGCGAGTACGCCTGGTGCAGAAGATTAAGAATCCGAGTCTCGGAGACTCCGTAGGTCTTTGCTTGCTCGCGGAGGATGTTGACCTGCAGATTCGGGGTATGGTTGAACAGGTCGGAGTTGACGAAGAGGAATCCCGGGAACTCGAACATTTTGCGCATCAGGGTTCCGGCGCTGGCATAGACCTCGTTCGGATCAATCCCGGAAATCGAATAAGCAAACTGGCCCTGCAACTGCGCCGTGGCTCCGGTGCTGATCTGCAAGACGGGCTGGGGCTTCAAAAATGTGATCAGGCCGGGGACTTTGGAGTTCAACTGCCCCATTAATTGCCCGGCCACGGCTTCAATAGGCGGACGCTTATCGGGAGGTTTCAGAAAGGCGAGCACCAGGCCTTGGTTGGCGGGGAAAAATGAATTGTTGCCGCTCATGGTGAAGGTCATGTCCACGGCGGGGTTGGTATGGAGGACCTCCTCCACCTGCATCTGGTGGGTATGCATTTCGTAGTGCGACGTGCCCTCCTGAGCGACGAAGACGCCGAGGGCGAAGGAACTATCGCCGATGGGGAGGAAGGCCTTGGGAACGGTATAGAAAAAGTAGACAGTTCCCAGCAGACAAACCACCCAAATCGCCAGGGAAATCCAGCGATACCGAAGAAAAAACCACAACGAACGCCCGTAGACCGATAGCACTCTTTTTTCTGTGCCGCCGATGACGCGCTCGATCCAGTTCTTCTTCGCGCGCTCTCCGCGTTCCTGGAGCAGGCCGGAGCACATGAGCGGTGTCAATGTCAGCGAAACGATGCCGCTGGCAAAAATCGAAACGATGATGGTGATCGAGAACTCCCGAAAGATGCGCCCCACCAGGCCGCTCATAAAAACAAGCGGAAGGAATACAGCGGCCAGGGAAATGGTCATGGCCAGAATGGTGAAGCTGATTTCCTTGGCGGATTGCAGAGAGGCCTCCAGGGCCCCCAGGCCGGTCTCCATGAGGCGAACGGTATTCTCCAGGAAGACGATGGCGTCATCGACCAGGAATCCGATGGCCAGCGTCAGGGCCATCAGGGACAAGTTGTCCAGGCTATAGCCCAGGATGTTCATGACCACGAAGGTGAGCAGGAGCGAGAGCGGCAGCGCCACAACCGGAATCAAGGTGTCGCGCGCGCGGCCTAGAAAAAAGAAAATCACCAGGACAACCAAGGCGAACGCGATGAACAGCGTCTCCTGGACATCCTTGACGCTGTTCACAATGCCTTGAGAACGGTCATAAATGGGAACGATTCCAACAGAACTGGGGAGTTGCGCTTGCACCGTGGGAAGGAGGGCGCGGATGGATTTGGCCACCTCGACGGCGTTTGATCCCGCACGCCGGAAAACCGCAACGACGACCGTGGCGGACGGAACCTCGTGTCCGCGGTACCAAAAACGCATGCTGATGCGTTCGTCCTGCAATCCATTTTTTACCGTGGCGATATCTTTCAAGTAGACCGGAGCGCCGTTGCCTTGGCGGACGATTAAATTCTCGTACTGGCTGGCTTCACTCAACTGTCCTTCGGGCTGCAGCAGAAAGGTGTGATGTTCGCCGTCAAATTGGCCGGCGCCGGTGGAGCTGGTTCCGTTTTTCAGCGCGGCGGCTAAGTCATCGATGGTCAAATTGCGCGCGGCCATCGCGGAAGGGTCCGCCTTGATGCGAACGGCCGACTGAGCGCCGTAGACGGCGACCTGGCTCACGCCTGGGAGAATGCTAATGCGCTCGCCGACTTGCGTATTGGCGTAGTCGAATAGCTGGCCCTGCGTGGCGCTGTCGCTGGTGATCCCCACGTACATGATGGGCTGGTCGTTCGGATTGGTTTTGGTGAAGGTGGGCGGGCTCGGTAAATCCACGGGAAGCTGCGCCGTCGCGCGCGTAATGGCCGCCTGAACGTCGGTAGCCGCGGCATCCACACTCTTGGAGAGAT
>QHYL01000390.1 GCA_003224105.1 Acidobacteriota bacterium
GAGATTTTCAGCCTCGGAGTCGATCAGCGTGCGCGTATAAATGCGCAGGTCGCCGAGTTCGCCTTGAAACAAGCCGCCGGTATTCTTATTTCCAATTTCCAATGACGCGGAAGTACGGATGGCACCGCTGAGCGCATCTTTGGTTGCCTCGGTCTCCCACGGCTTGCCATCAACGTAGATTTTCAATCCCGCAGCCTTGCCTGAGCCATCATAGTTAACGAGCAAGTGGTGCGGGCCGTCCATCGGCACGCGATCTTTGGTTCGTACTTCGATAGCAGAATCAGGCCAATCCGCCGCAAACCGCGCAACGACGCGGAGATTCCGCTGGTGACGTCCTGTGTACGCAACGTCGTCAAAAGCAAGTTGATAGCCGGCCCAATGCTCGGAGGCGTCCTTTTTCTGAAGAACGACGCTGCTCTTCAACCCGTAAACATCGGCCCACACGGCAAGCGCAAACGGCTCGTGTGCGTCGAAATCTCCGGCCTGGCCCAAGTTGACTTCCGCTTCGCCACTGAATTCCGCGGCTTTGCCAGCCAGCCCATCTTCATAGACAACTTCCCCTCGCACGAGTTTTCCATCGTTCTTTGACAAGGCGTCCAACAGGTCACCGTTGAATGTATAGTGCGCCGCCAACCCATTGCCTGGCGGTTCGGGCAAGGAAGTAAGCCGAGTCTTCTGCCACTCGTTCCGCAGCGCCAGCATCTCTTTTTCCGGCATGGCCGTCAAAACGGCGTTGATTTGCTGATTCAGTTCTTCCATCTGCCGCTTCTGCCCCGGAGTGGGCAACTGGAGAACCGGATCGGCATTTCCTTCATATCCATCGAGGCCTCGCTCCGGTACGGTGTTGAAGAACGCAAAGAAGCGATAGAAATCTTTCTGCTTGATGGGGTCGTACTTGTGGTCGTGGCAGCGCGCGCAACCCATGGTGAGTCCAAGCCAGGTGGTTGCCGTGGTGCTTGCGCGGTCCACCACATACTCCACGTGATATTCCTCGGGGATTGCGCCGCCTTCAAAGTTGATCTCGTTGTTGCGGTTGAACCCGCTCGCGATTTTCTGTTCTACCGTCGCGTTGGGAAGCAGGTCGCCGGCCAGTTGCTCGATGGTGAACTCATCGAACGGCAAGTTGCGATTGAAAGCGTTAATGACCCAATCGCGCCAGGGCCACATCTCGCGCAAGCTGTCAATGTGATAGCCATGCGTATCGGAGTAACGGGCCAGATCGAGCCACGGCATCGCCATGCGCTCGCCGTAGTGCGGGGACTTCAGCAACTCGTCTACGCGTTTTTCGTAAGCGTTGGGAGAATGGTCCGCCAGAAACGAGTCCACCTCGGCGGGAGTGGGCGGCAAACCCGTCAAATCGAACGAAACGCGCCGCAGCAACGTGGCTTTATCCGCCTCAACTGATGGTTTCAATCCCTCAGCTTCCAAGCGAGCCATTGTGAAATGGTCGATCGGATTCTTTGGCCAGGTTTTGTCTTTGACGTCTGGGATCGGGGGACGCTTGGGAGGATCAAAAGCCCAATGGGATTGCCACTTCGCCCCTTGATCGATCCATTGGCGGATTAATTCGATCTGCTTGGGCGTCAACGTTCGGCCGGATGATGCCGGAGGCATCCGCCTTTGCGTTGCGCTAATCCTCTGATATAGCCGGCTGGCCGTACTGTTGCCGGGAACAATGATCTGATACCCACCGCGATCTGTGAATACGCCTTCTTTGGTGTCGAGGCGCAAGTTCCCCTGGCGGCCGTCTTCTTCAGGCCCGTGGCAGGCAAAGCAGGTGTCCGAGAGAATGGGGCGAATGTCGCGATTAAAGTCTACGGGCTTTTCTGGAGGATTTGACGGCGTTTGCAAGGCAGCGAGAGCGGGAAGGCACAAGACTACCGCAGCAACGGGAAACCATCGGCAGATGATCGGTCGTAACAAGTCTGCCTCACCGATTCAGTTAGGCAACCGCGATACCATACTACGGAGACTTCCGCTTGGGAATACCCTCTATACCTGAATTGCCGGATAGACTTGCGACATGCGGTGAGGACGGGTTGCGGCTGTTTCGAGAACCTCTACGATCACGAAAACCTGAGGCTGAGCTGCCTGAGACATAGGTAACACATTGTACCGGACACGTGGGTAACACTTTTTCCCGTTAGGGGAGGGAGTGAATGCCTTGGAAGGAGTGTTCGGTTATGGATGAACGTGTTCGTTTTGTAGGGCGCTTGCCGGATGGGGCCGCCTCAAAGGCGGTTGTCCCGTTGGTTGAAGCGTCGCCTTCGTTTACCTCGGGCCCAGTTTGCAATCACCTTTTTGCGGACTTGCTCGCCAAAAACTGGACTGTAACCCTAAGCCCAATTGGCAGGGGCCGAGAATTGTCCTCTAAATCGATCACGGCTTCTAAAACGTCTCGATCGCTTTTGTCGGCGGGGTCGCCTGTCGAGATACTCTTCCTCCCCATCATGTCGGACACGCTCGCCACGGAGCCAGTGAGTTTTTTACCGTCAAGAGCATCGGCTTGGATTACCACTCTCTGCCCTACAGAAACTTTATCTACATCTCTCTCGTCGATTTCTGCCTTGATGTGTCGAGTAGAAGTGTCTGCGAGGCTGAACAGCGGGCGGGGAGTAACCGTACTGAAGGACTCACCGCGCCTTGCGTACACTCTCAAAACGGTTCCGTCGATCGGGGCCTGGATGGAGCACTTTCCGATCCGTTCTTGTACAGTTTTTACGCGACCCTCGGCGGCTGCTACATCAGCATCGGCACGCGCCGCGTCTTCTTGCAAAGGAGGCGCGGCAAGCAATTCCTCGGTTCGAGTGGCGGCCTTCAGGTTGGCATCGGCGACGTCGCGATCACGGACAGCCTGATCATAAGCAGACCTGGAGATCTGTTGCTTCTCGTAAAGAGCTCGCTGCATTTCCAAACGGGACTTGGCTTCTTCGTATGTCGCCCGGGCCGCCGCCGTTTTGTCGCTGGCAATTTTCCTCTCTTCTTCACGCGCGCCACGCATAAGCCGGGCCTTTGCCTGCCGCGCTGCATCGGCTTCCGCGAGGGCGGTTTGCAGGCTTGCTTGGAGCTCATCGCAGGCGATCTCACCCAGCAGCGTTCCTCTTTTCACCAACTGGCCCTCTTTCACGTACACCGCCTTTAGGATCCCGTCCGCGGCACCTCCCACTTGTGTGGTTTCAGAGGCACCCTCAACTCGACCAGGGGACGCGAACATCACGGTCGCAGATTTCTCTAACGGTGTCCCATGAGCCTCTACTGAATTCCTGTGCCGCGAGGTCCCCAGGAATGCCGCACCTGCAATAACCAGCAGGACCGCAAGACCGCCGACGCCCCATCTGCTATAAACCTTGAATTGCTTCAATGACTCCAATGCCTCCATTGCTTTCATAGAACTCCCACCTGCTCTTCCACCCGGCCATCGCAGAGAGTGATGGTGCGATCAGCGAATTTCTCCCATCGCGGATCGTGGCTGACCACAACAACAGTTCTTCCCTGATCGTCGACTTGCCTCCGAAGGATCTTGCAAATATTTTTTCCGGCTTCGGCGTCCAAGGAAGCTGTCGGCTCATCTGCGAGAAGAATGGGGGGATTCCCAGCGAGGGCCCGTGCGATCGCAACTCGCTGCTTTTCCCCAGGGCTGAGTTCATTAGGTTCTAGATTGAGCTTGTCAGCCAAGCCGAACTGAAGCAGCAAGTCTCGCGCCATTTCCTCTCTTCCAGAGGCAGCCGCGTCGCGAATTTCGAAACCGAGCGCCACATTGTCCAAGGCGCTAAGAGAATGAAAGAGACGGAAAGCTTGGAATACGAAGCTGATCTTCTTTTGACGAATGACTGTTCTCCCTGCCTCACTTAGCTCGTTCACAGCCTCGCCATCTACGAACACTGTCCCTTTATCTGGCGACAATAAACATCCAAGCATGGATAATAATGTAGTCTTGCCGCTGCCTGAAGGACCCATTAACAAGGAAAGCGTGCCTTTCTCGAACGTGAGAGAAACGTCCCGAAGAGCGCGCACACGAGCTTCCCCTTGTCCAAAGGACACACTCGCCTCCTCGATTCCCAAGAAGAGCTTAGGCACGGAACACCCTCCCAGGCTCAACCGTGAGGGCGCTGCGAACAGAGACAATGGACGCTAATGAGCACATGGCCAAGCTCGGAACAACCATAGCGCCGGGCAACCACCAGGGCGCGTGGATCCAGGGAATCAGAGATTTCGCGTAATTGATGCTTGGAATGACGGCAAGAAGCCCTAGGACGCTGCCGATCATCCCACAAATCAGGGCCTGACTAAGAACGATGCGCGCCACGAAAGCTTGCGAGGCTCCTAAGGCCTTCAAAGTCGCGTATTCCTCGATGTTCTCCATCGTGTTCGCATAAATCGTTTGAGACACAACTACGAGTCCTATCAGAAACCCCAACACAGCCGCGGTCAGAATCGCTCCCCCCGCTCCCGTCTTTATGGTCCAGTACATTCGGGACTTATGCGCAAATTCATCTTGAGTGAGCACGTCCACTTCTGGGAGTCGTTGCTTCAGATTTTGTTGGACCTGAGAAATGGAATAACTCTGGTCGACCCGCAAGAGAATGTACATTCCTTGTTCAGGGCCAGAGTCCATATACCGAACGGCGTTCCTGTACGAAGTGAATAGGAAAGGGACCCCAAGGAATGCCCCGTATCCCCGTATCTCGCGTTCGATGCTGGCTCGGTGACGGTTTATCTCTACTTCTGCCGGTAGCTCGTTCACATCAATCTGCTTGCGGTCGCTGACGTCGTAGAGCACTGCATCAGGTGACATCTCACCGGCGGATTCAAGCCTATCGGGAACAGGAAATCGCCTTCCGACACCGGGATCCGCCCCGACTAATGCCACAACCTGCTGTTTTCCAACAGGTGTGCGGTAAACAGCAAAGGCCATGCAGACCCTGCTCGTATCCGTGACGCCTGGCACACCGGCTGCCATCTCCCTAACGCGGCTTTCCAAAGCTGTACCAAACTCAAAGGCTTGCACTCCCCTAGCGGTGATCCAAATGTCAGAGTCGCTGGCATCGATCAACCTGGACGCAGCCTGTAAAAAACCGGACAGAAGGCTGCCTTGAAAAACCATCAAGAATACGGCAAATGACACGCCGAGAACGGTCACGGAGAAGCGGCCGCGGTCGTGCAGGATATTTTGCAATGCAAGTTTCATGGAGCTATCTGGGCTGCTCGCACATTTGCCAGGTCGGCTCTCCCTCCAACAATGCCGTGGAATTTTCAGCCGACAACGGTTTGGAGAAGTAGTATCCTTGTGCGTACTTACAGTGCAACTGCTTGAGCAAGGCTACCTGCTCAAGCGTTTCCACGCCCTCAGCCACTACATCCAAGCGCAGATTATTCGCCATGGGCAAAATCGTCCGCGCGATTTCCATGCCTTCTCCGTCCTCTTGCATATCCCGGATGAACGAACGATCGATCTTTAACGTGTCGAGCGGAAAGCGGTGCAGGTAACTCAGCGAAGAGTAGCCTGTCCCAAAGTCGTCTATGGCAAGGTGGATACCGATGGACTTTATCTGCTGAAGCATTTCCACAGCGGCCGAGGGGTCCGCCATAACCGCACTTTCTGTGATCTCTAATTTCAGTGCATCCGGAGACAGCGACAATTCATGCAGTAGCTTTCGAATGTCGACGACCAGGTTAGGTTGCAGGAATTGCTTCGCAGAGAGATTTACGCTGATGATCAGGTCCGGACGACCATTTGGACCGGTTCTCCAATCGCTCATTTGACGGCAGGCTTCCCGCAGATTCCACCAGCCCAATTCGCGGATCAAGCCGGTTTCCTCAGCCACGAGAATGAATTCTTCTGGGCCAAGCAGTCCTCGAGTGGGATGCTGCCATCGCAGCAGCGCTTCGAAGCCGACAATCTGCCCCGAATCTAAAGACACGATCGGCTGGTAGAAATTCCGAAATTCCTTGCGTTCCAGAGCGCCACGCAGGTCGGTTTCCAACTGCAAACGTGCCAGTATGCTGGCCCGCATATCCGCATCGAAAACTTCGAATCGAGCCTTACCCAAAGATTTGGCTCGATACATGGCCGTGTCCGCGTCGCGAAGCATATCCTCCGCATGTTCGTAGGCGGTGTTGCTTAAGGCGATTCCGATGCTTACGGACGTGAATACCTCTTTGCCACCCAAAATGAATGGGGGAGCCAATGCCTTCATCAATCGGTCTGCAGCGCTTTTGGCATCATTGGGATCCTTCAGATCGTCGAGTAGCACGGTGAATTCATCTCCGCCGAGGCGAGCCACAGTGAACGATTCTCCCAGACGGGCCACGGTGTCCGTGGAACGCAAGCATTTCTCCAGGCGGTTAGCCACTCCGAGCAAAAGCTGGTCGCCGATCAGATGCCCCATGCTGTCGTTGATCATTTTGAATCCGTCAAGATCGAGAAATAGAACCGCGAACAATATGTCCTTACGCCGTTTCGCATGTTTGATCAGTCGCCCAAGCCGGTCTATGAAAAGCAGCCGGTTAGGCAGACCAGTCAGAGGATCGGACACCTTTCGCTCAGTGATGTCGGTCTGGGAGCCGGCCATCCGCAAAGTTTTTCCCGAATCGTCGAATACCGCGAGCCCTCTGTTCAACATCCAGCGAAACGTGCCGTCCTTGTGGAGCATCCGATGCTCGCTCTCGAAATGAGGCGTCGAGCCGTTGCGGTGCGCGGCGATCTCCTCTTGGACTCTTTGGCGATCTGCGTCATGAATTCGATTGAACCACTCTTCGGGGTTGTCGCCGATCTCGTTTTCGCCCCAACCGAGCATAGCCTTCCAGCGAGGTGAGTAATACACGCGGCCAGTCTGAATATTCCAATCCCAAAGACCATCGTTGGCGCCGCGGGCCGCCAAGGCGTAGCGTTCCTCACTCTCTCTCAACGCTTCCTGTGCTCTCTTGTGCGACAACTGAGTCCCAATGCGGGCAAGAGCAACAGGAAGGTCCACTGGCTTAGTCAAGTAATCGTTGGCTCCAAAATTCAAAGCTTTGACGATGTCCTCGCTTTGACTCTTCGCGGTCACCATAATGATCGGAAGTTGAACGGGGGAATAGCTTTCGCGCAGAGTTTTCAGCGCGTCAAGACCGCTAACTTCCGGCATTTCGATGTCGAGAAGGACCAAGTCAACGGCGTTTTGCTTAACCCGTTGCATCAACTGCTTCGCGCTCTCCACGACGTCAACGAGATAGCCGTTCCGCTCCAGTCGCCGGGCAAGCATATCCCGGTTCATTTCGTTGTCATCGACAATTAGCAAGCGGTTCTGTGGAGAGCTCATGACAGTTTCCTCGCGACTAGCGCGTTCTCGATCTTTTCACTCAGTCGTCCGAATTCAACCGGTTTGGTATCGTAATCATCGCATCCAGCTTCGAATGCTTTTTCGCGGTCGCTGACCAAGGCGTGAGCCGTCAGCACGATGATGGGAATATGGCGAGTCGATCCATTGCTCTTCAGGAGGCGCGTTACTTCCCAACCATCCATAACCGGGAGGCTGAGATCCATTAAGATGAGATCCGGTCTTTCGGAATGGGCCAGCAAATACCCTTGCCTGCCGTCTTGGGCCACTACCACACGATGCCCCTTCCGCTCGAGGCGCCTGGATAGCATGTCCCTGTTCATTTCATTGTCTTCCACGAGCAGGATTTTCGGCATAGCTAGTGTCTCCTCGGGCCGACTAGCTCGGGCTTTTTCGAGCTCTTCTGGGTTTTAGATGGCCAGGTGGCTGGGGGCACACCAGCTTTTGTTGCTGTCGAAAAACGCATGGCGCGATGCTTTTCAATAAGGGTCACAAGCCGCTCGCGGTCCACCGGCTTAATTAGATAACTAGACGCGCCCAAGTCCCGCCCCATCGCCTCGTTGTCTACGATAGTGACCATGATGACGGGAATTGCCGCTAATTCCGAATCTGCTTTGAGTTTGTTAAGAACGGTCCAACCATCCCAATCCGGCATGATGACGTCGAGAGTAATCACCAATGGCCGGAGCTGTTTTGCAAGCCGGAGACCTTCTTCCCCGCCGGCAGCAGCCACTACCCGAAATCCGAGTTTTGTTAGGGATCGCGACATCAAGTCGCGAACTGCCATATCGTCATCAATCACGAGAATGGTTTCGGCGCCCGGTTTGGCCTCAGAAGAAACCTCCGAGCTTGTCGTTTGCGCGGACGGCAATGTTTCGATCTGCTCCCCCGCAGCCTGAACGGGCAAGTGCACTGTGAACACAGATCCCTGACCGGGCGCGCTTTCCACTGAGATTCGGCCCTTCATCAACTGAACGAATCGATGGCTGATGGCGAGGCCCAGGCCGGTTCCGCCGTACTTGCGCGAAATCGAGATATCGGCTTGCGTAAATTCCTGAAACAGGTTTTCTTGTTGTTCGGCGCTTATTCCGATCCCGGTATCGCTCACACGGAATCGAATCCAATCTTGACTTGCCGTTGTCAGGCGATCCACATCCAGCGAAACGGTCCCGTGATCGGTAAATTTGCAGGCGTTGCTTAAGAGGTTCAGCAAGATTTGGCGGACCTTTGTGGCGTCTCCGCCCATCGCGCCGATGTTCTCGGGTATTTGGAGATGAAATGTATTTGCGTTCTTTGCAATGGCCGGCTTCAGTGTGGTGGCCATTTCTTCAATCATTTCTGCGATGTCAAACGATTCGATATGCAGCTGCATCTTTCCGGCTTCAATCTTGGAAAGATCGAGCACATCGTTGATCAGCGCTAATAGGTGTTTGCCGGCCGCCTGGATCTTTTGCAGGTCGCGGACGTTCGATATTTTTTCCGTATCTTGCACTTCCTCTTCGAGCATTTCGCTGTAGCCGATGATGGCATTGAGCGGCGTCCGCAATTCATGACTCATGTTGGCGAGGAAGGCGCTCTTGGCGCGGTTCGCCTGCTCTGCAGCCTGTTTGGCGGTCAATAGCTCGTCCTGAGTGCGTTTGCGATGGATAATCTCCACTTCCAATTCGTGCGTGCTGGTCTGAAGTTCATTATTGGCACGCTGCAACGCACTGTCCCGAAGTTGAATTTCAGACAACATGGTGTTGAAGCCGTCGATGAGCCTTCCAATTTCGTCACCATAAAATCTGGTCGCTCGAACTTCGTAATTCTTGTTCGAGGACACCATTCTCATGGTGTCTTCTAAATGCAAAATGGGCTTGGAAATCAGCTTCTGCAGCCGGGAAGAAAGCAACAGCGCAAGAGAACTGCAAAGCAAAACAACAATGACGATGATCCCGGTGTACCGTTTGACGCGAATATTCCATTGACGCATGTCGGAAAGAAGGTACAACGTTCCGACGCGTTCGCCGTTCATGGTCACCTGTTGGAACACCTGCAGGTAGCCGCCGTCGAAGCGGTAGAAGTTCTTCTGCGAGCCAGAGGGAAGCATTGAAGGAAGGCTCTTGCCCGCTTGGAAGTAGTGAGCAAACACTTTACCTTCGGGACTGTAGAGCGCGGCGGCTACGATGTCGTCCTTGGCCTTAAGAGCGGACAAAGTTGCGGTCGCAGCGGTTTCGTCTTTGAAGGCCATCGCTGCGCCGCTGTTGAATCCGATGATTTCCGCCTGCGTCATCAAATCCTGGCTGAGCTGGCGACGGAACGACATCAGGTCGTAAATAAGGAAGCTCACCGAAGACAAGATCAGTGCCACACTGCTGGTGAGCATGGTGATCAACATCAGCTTCCGTTTGATGGATAGGCTCTGGAGGTTCACTCGGATTTCCTTCCATCAGCGCCTTGCGGGACGATTTTTGCAAGCGCAAGCAACCGGGAACTGATATTCAGATTGGCTTGCTTCGCTGCGCCGATGTTGACCTCAAAGCGAACCTTGTTGTCCTCCAAAGTGAGATTGATGATCCCACCACGCGCGGCAAACCCAGGCGTTTCCCCAATAGTCAGAATGGGCAACCACTTGACCATGTTGATGACATCCGCGACGTGTTCTTTTTCAGACGAGCTAATGAACAGGATGTTGCATTCCGTGAGATCCTTAAGGTCCTTGCTCCATCTCAGGCGCTTCACTATCAAATTGCGTCCGTCTAGTTTCTTGTTTTCGACGACTCGATCGATGCTCGTTCCGAAGGGATCAGTTCCCAAGATGCCAATTACGATGGGAGAATCCGCCTGGGAAAAAGCCGCCGAGGGCCATTGCACTAACTGGGCAAAGTTGTAGATAAACCCTGCCTTGATCAAATACTCGGCGGAAGCCGCAGAGGCCGAAGACTGGGCATTGGCCCCCACAGCCACGCTCAAGCTGAGCAGAACCGCGACCATGAGCCGCGACCGCCTCATGAGCGCCTTTCCCACATGGAAGTAATCGTCATGCCTTTTGGCCACTCGAAAAATAACTTAGAATTTCCAAGCAATGCGGCCGCTGACGGTCCGCCGAACTTCCGTAGGTGTGGTATTGATGAACTCCGGAATGAACTCCAGGTGCTGGCTATTCAGGAGGTCGTGGCCCACCAAGGAGAGTTCCAGATGCGTGCCTGGCCGCCATCCAAGATGGAAATCCAAAGAGTAGTAGCTGGGAATATTGAGACTCGGCAGTTTGTCCACGTATCGAAGGCTGAGGTCCTGCTCGAAATGTTTGGGCAGGTCGATGGAAGATTGCACGAAGAATTGATGGCGCGGGTTCTGTCCATCGGGGTTATCGCCTGTCGGGTCCTGGCTATCCTTGTTTTTACGAATGTTCATTTGCAGGTAGCTATAAGAACCTAGAAGCTTCCATTTCGGAAGAACCTTCCATTCCACGAACGGTTCTATGCCGTAGGTTCCGCCACCCATTTTGTTGCTGGCGACAAAGGGCTGCACGATATCCGTTGGAGCCGGACTCCCTTCGACAAAGGGCGCGCCAGGTTCAGCGGAACGCAGGTGGGTGTAGAAGTTGTAAAATGCAGCAATGTCTA
>QHYL01000587.1 GCA_003224105.1 Acidobacteriota bacterium
GGGCCGACGACGGATACGGTTATTTGCAAGATCACGGCGAAGTCTCCACCGGCCAGGGCATCTATGATCATGTGGCGATGATGAATGGGCGCGCGAACCAGCTTACGGAAATGGTTCCTGTGGAACGCACCTTCTCCGAGATCAGCCGCTATACGAAAGCGGGAGCAACCAGCTATTTTCTGGTGAACACCAGCGATATTCGTCCCGTAACCATGTCCATACGCTCCGTCATGGATGCTGTTTGGAAGGGTATCCCCGCTGGCGGGGATGCATCTGGGGAATTCTACCGGCAATGGTCCAAAGAACAGTTCGGGGATAAAATCGCGGGGCGCCTCGCTGAACTCTACAAGGAATACTTCAATGCGCCCGCGCATTTCGGCGACCCGCCTCATGAATACGGCGACCAGCTTTATCACACCGAAGTGCGCCGCATGCTGCTGTCCTACATGATTGATTCTCCGCTCTACGCGCTGCCGAGCCAGGCGCCGAAGTGGTCGTCGGCGCGCATCCTCGACGGATTTGGCCCCCCTCCCAATCAACTGCCCGCGAAAGAATGGCTGAGCCAGACCATCGCCAAGGAAATCCAGCAGTGCGGTGAAGCGCAGCCGCGATGGGACGCGGTTTGGAAAAAAGCCCTTGCCCTCGAGCCATTGGTGCCCATGGCACGGCGTAATTTCTATCGCGAGCAAGTCCTGGCAATGATTGCCATCAATCGCCAAAGCAATCGGATTCTATTTCTACTATCGAAAGCCATCCAGGACGCGGCGAGCGGCAACAAGGCGCAAGCCCAGCAAGAGATCGCTCAAGCGTTGACCTCATTTAAAGAAATTCACCGGGCGGAAGGCGCGGCCGAATACGGCAAGTGGAAACACTGGTATCGGGGCGATTGGCTGGCGGGCATTTATCGCACGCGCAAGTTGGTAGAGACATTCTCAAAGTTTCTCGACGACCCTGAGACTCACATCGCCCCTCCAGTCTTGTGGGATGGCTGGGAAGCGTACTACCACATCATGCACTATGAAGGAGACCGCTCTGTGGACGTCAACTAGCAGAGGCAGGCTCAAAATATTGATCCCCGAGTCATCTTACCGCCTGATTTCTACCAACTCACCCCGCAGTTGCAACATGCTTAAAGCGGCGCGTGCCGTGAGAATATTCTGCGACGATGTGCCCGTCTCCAAAAAGCTTGTACTTGTACGTCGTCAATCCTTCCAGCCCCACCGGCCCCCGCGCATGGAGTTTGCTTGTGCTAATCCCGAGTTCTGCTCCCAATCCATAGCGAAAACCGTCCGCAAATCGCGTTGACGCATTGTGAAACACTCCCGCGGCGTCCACTTTCTCCATGAATTCTCGAGCGGCCTCTGCATCTTCCGTGACAATCGCTTCCGTGTGGCCCGAGCCATATTGTTCAATGTGCGCAATGGCCTCGCCAATATCCGTTACCACCTTGATCGAGAGAATCAGGTCGGAATACTCCGTCGCCCAGTCGACATCTCCTGCTGACGCAACATCCTCCCTCTTTAACAGGGCCACAGTTTTCGGGCACGCCCGGATTTCGACGCCTGCCGCCTTCAATTCGCCAACGACGCGGGGCAGGAATCGCTGTGCAATTCGTTCATGGACCAGCAATGTCTCGGCTGCATTACACGCGGCTGGATACTGCGTCTTCGAATCCAAAGTGATCTTAATCGCCTTCTCCACATCCGCCGAGCTGTCTACGTAGACATGACAGATTCCTTCCCCATGCCCGAGAACTGGAACGCGGCTGTTTCGTGCCACAAATTTGACAAATTCACGGGAGCCCCGTGGAATAATCAGGTCCACGTCGCGTTCCAGAGTCAAAAGCTCCATCACGTCCGCCCGCGTGTGAAGAAGCTGCAAGACATCCACCTGCGCGGAAGAAAAGCCTCCCACGCAACGGCGCCACAGATCAACGAGCGTTTCGTTGGTGTGCTCCGCCTCTGCGCCGCCTTTCAGAATCAAGGCGTTTCCTGATTTCAGCGCCAGCGACGCCACTTGTGGCACCACGTCCGGCCGCGACTCAAAAACAATGCCAACGACACCGAGAGGACACGTCTCTTTATAAAGGACAAGATTGTCGTCGAGTTCCGTCGCCGCTAGCCTGCGCCCCAAGGGATCGGGCAAACGAGCGACGTCACGAACGCGGGCCGCCATTTCATCGACCCCTTTGGCAGTCAAACGCAAGCGCGCCAACATGGCGGCGGACATTTTTCCCGATGCCGCCAGGGGTTCGGCCGCGCGGCAATCGCGGTCGTTCGAGTCCAAAATCTTTTGTGTTCCGCTTTCAATCGTTTTCGCGGCCGCCATCAGTATTTCGTTCCTGTGGTCATTCGAGAGCCTGGCGAGGTTGCGCGAGCTGGCCCTCCCACGCTTGGCCATTTCCGCTATGGAAACCTGTGACGTACCAATGGAATTGAAACTCACGGCTGCTCCAGTAAAACGATGTTATCGCGCCTGACAAGAATATGCGGTGAAGAGGCCTGCCGCCTCTTACCCGAAGCCGTATTCTTCTTTTTCACCATTTCCTCTGCTTTGTTGCTTGCGCAGGTCACGATGCCGCGCGCAATTTCCTGGCCATCGCTGTCCACAATGCTCACCACATCCATCGGAGAGAAGGTGCCGTCCACGCGCTCGACTCCAGACGTAAGCAAACTGGCCTTGCCCTGCGTGATGGCCCGGCGCGCTCCTGCATCCACGGTTACGCGCCCACGCACGCCCGCCGCATAGGCAATCCAGCGCCGCTTGCCCCGGATGCGCTGCGCTTGCACGAAGGCTGTTCCGACAGGTTCTCCCGCAAAGATGCGTTCCAAAATATCTGGCTTTGTTCCATTCGCAATTACGGCCATGCGTCCGCAATTCATGGCGATTTCCCCGGCCTCCAGCTTTG
>QHYL01000391.1 GCA_003224105.1 Acidobacteriota bacterium
CCTACGCTGTGCCGGAGCCAATGCGCGGCGCCGTGCAGCCAGGCAGCCGCGTTCTCGTGCCTTTTCGCAAGAAGTCTCTCGTCGGCGTCGTCGTTGACTTTGTGAATGCCGCGCCCGAAGGCACAAAAGTCCGCGACATCGCCCGCGTGCTTGATTTTGTTCCTACACTAACGCCAAAACTCCTCGAACTCGCAAGTTGGATCGCAAACTACTACCTCGCGCCCATCGGCGAAGTCTTCCGCGCTATGCTTCCTCCTTTGACCGAGCTGAAATCGCAGCGCCAAATCGTCTTGACACCCTCCGGCCGCGAAGCCTCAGAAAGTTTAAGCGGCGGCGAACTCTCGCACGGCCTGACAAGTGCGGAGGCCGCGTTTCTCGCGACGCTGAAAGGGAAAAAAGGCTCCATTCTTCTCGGGCCTCAAGCGAAGCTGGGGCTCGATCTTCAGTCCCTCCAAAAACTCCAGCGCCTCGGCCTGATTCAAATCCACGAGAGCCTTCAGACCCAAAAACGAAAAACGCTGCGCGTGGTCGCTTGGAAGGCCGCATCTTCCTCCGAGGGAGGCGCCGCACCGCTTGCCGAAAAAGAAGAAAAAATTCGCGCCCTGCTCGAAACTGAGCGCGGTCCGCTTCCTCTTCCGCAGCTCTTGCGGCTCGCCAATGTCACTCGTTCTCTCATCGATCGCATGCTGCGCGACGGCTTGCTCGAAAGCTGGGAGGAACCGCTCGATCCCGCCGAGGATCCCTTTGATACGGGTTACACGCCGCCCGCTCACGAACTCAACGCCGAGCAGGACGCCGCGCTTACAGGCATCCGCGCGCGCTTCGAATTGGGCGACTTCGGCGTGCAATTGCTCCACGGCGTCACCGGCAGCGGCAAAACGGAAGTGTACCTACGCTCTGTCCAAGACACGCTGGCCCGCGGAAAAACCGCCATCATCCTCGTCCCGGAAATCGCTCTCACGCTCTGGATTGGCCGCCAGTGCCGTTCCTGGTTCGGCGCGCGCTTCGAGGGCGTGGCCGTTCTTCACTCCGCCCTGAGTGACGTCGAACGCGCGCGCGAATGGTGGCGCGTTCGAAATGGCGAAGCCCGCGTGGTAGTCGGTACACGCTCCGCGATTTTCGCGCCGCTCGAAAATGTCGGCCTCATCATCGTGGATGAAGAACAGGAGAGCAGTTACAAGCAGGAAGAAACGCCTCGCTACCACGGCCGCGACGTGGCCATCGTGCGCGCGAAGATGGAAAACGCCGTAGCCCTTCTCGGCTCAGCCACGCCGTCCATGGAAACCTGCCATCACGCGCGCAACGGAAAATATGAACTGCTCACCCTGTCTTCCCGCGTCGCCGATCGCCCTCTCGCCGGCGTCGAAATCGTCGACTTGCGCGACGAATTTCAGCAAACGCATCAAACCAGCCCGATCTCCTCGAAGCTCCACGCCGGCATTCAGGAATGTCTTTCAAATGGAACGCAGGCCCTCGTGCTCATCAACCGTCGCGGCTATTCTTGGTCGGTTCTCTGCCGCAGTTGTGGCGCTTCTGTGCAATGTGTCAATTGCAGTATTTCCATGACGCATCATAAGCACCGCAACCGCCTTGAATGCCATTACTGCGGCTCTGTCCAGCCAATCCCGCAGCTTTGTCCCAAGTGCCAGTCCCAATATGTTTATTTTTTCGGTGAAGGCTCCGAGCACCTCGAAGAACGCCTGCACAAGGAATTTCCCGGCGCGCGCATCGCGCGGCTCGACCGCGACACGGTGCGCACCAAGCGCCAATATCAGGAAACCCTGGGCGCGTTTGCCGGCGGCGCGCTCGATATTCTCGTCGGCACCCAAATGCTCGCCAAAGGCCACGATTTTCAGCGCGTCACGCTGGTCGGCGTCATCAGCGCGGACTCATCTCTCAGCCTGCCCGATTTCCGCGCCGCTGAGCGCACCTTTCAGTTGCTCACGCAAGTCGCTGGCCGCGCCGGCCGCGGAGAACTTCCCGGCCGCGTGCTCATCCAAACGTTTTATCCGGACCACTACGCGATTCAGGACGCCGTCAAACAGAATTACCTCTCCTTCTTCGAGCGCGAACTGCACTTTCGCCGCATGATGGCCTACCCGCCGTTCACTTCCCTCGCCAACGTGATTGTGCGCGACACCAGCCTCGAAAGAGCGATCCTCTGGTCGCGCCAGCTCTCCCAATACTTTTCTCCGCATGACGGCGAGAAAGTCCGCATTCTCGGCCCAGCGACCGCCCCCCTTGCGCGCCTGAAAAAGGAACACCGCTTCCAATTTCTCCTCAAGTCCCCGAAGCGCTCCGTGCTGACCAAACTCCTCAGCGGCGCGCTTGCCTACTGCGACGCCAAAGAAATCCCGCAAACCGCCGTCCTCCTGGACATGGACCCTCTCAGCCTCTTGTAGGGCCCCGCCTTCTGAGGCGGCCCGAGGGCACGACACCGTCGTGCCCTTGCTTTTTTTATAGCGTCGCTCTACCGGGAGACTCATGACGAGGGGCTACGACTCATGTCCATTGGTACTCAAATATCGGGTATGACGCTCCAATGCAGCACTATTCTAGCCGGCAACTCTTGGTCCTTTTCCGAATTTCGGATTTCGATTTTCCGTTCTCGATTGGCGCGGGCTTCACTCAAACGCCGATTTTCACTCAAACATTGTCGCGGCTACTGCGCTCGCGATCTTGCTTCATTGCCAATTGCGGCCGAAGGCTCGCCAGGTTCCGCAGCGTGTTGTACCAAAACGCCGCGCCAAGGCTGAGCATGGCTATCGTGATCAAAAGGCTCGGCAATGTGTTCGAGGACTGCGGCCAGCCTCGCTCGTCCTGAAACAGCTTGAATTGGTAGCGCGCGAGTTCACTCTTCAGCGAAGCGGACTGGTCAATCAGCTTGTCCGAATCGCTCACGAGCTCCACGTTCACCTCTTGCTGGTAGGCGGCAGCCAGGCTCTCGCGCGCGGGATTCCCAACTAGCGTCATGCGCAGCCAGGAGTCTGCATCCTCACGGCTCGCAAAGCCCGGCACAGTTTCGAGGTCGTGCATCGCTTTGGACTTCGCTCCAGCGGTGACTCTGTCTTCCGTTGGAGTTGCTGTGGCCCCCGTCTTTTCTCGCTCCTTTGTTCGTCCTTTCCGCTTAGCAGATAGAGGCTTGGCATCGCTACCCCCGTTATTTCCGGAAGTTTCCACGGAGCCGGTGCGCAAGATCGGAACCATCGCCTGGCGATACACCTCCGGCACAACGGTGCGGGCGCTTTGCTTGGAACGTGGCAATTGCTCCGCCTGCTTATCAATTCCCGCCGCCGTAGCCGCCAATTGTGCGCGCAATTCCGCGCCTTGCGACATCGACTGCAACAGCCGTATGGCGTCAAAGTGCGCGCCAAAAGCAAAGATACAAGAAAGCACGACCGTTACCAGGCGGGCTTCCACGGTAAAGCGCTGCGACGCCTTGTCCATCATGAGATCGAACCAGGCCCGCAGGCCTTCCTGTTGCGGCTCGGGCGGAGTGGCATCCGTAGTCAATCCTCCCGTGGCAGGAATGCATTCCGGCTCAGGTTCCTTCCCTTGTGCCGCCGCGTTTTCCACTTCCACCGCGACGCTCCCCTCCGGTTCCATCGGCTCGGCGTGACGAACGATGCCTTCATCGAAATCCGCAGCCTCCGCGAAGAGATTTTGATTCTGCAACGATACCTTCGAGCTGCGCCCGGCGATGCCCTCATCGAAATAGGGCTTTGAGTGGATGGGCTCACCCACCTCTCCCGCTCTCGCCCTGCCTCCCGGCTCCTTCTCGCTCCACGCGATCCTAAGCATTGCGCGCTGCGCAGGATCGGGCAAGGTTCCGGGAAGCGGTTCAGCGAGCTTTTCGAGAGCGGCGGGCAACTCTTCAACACGAATGGAAGCGGCCACTCGCCAGCGGCTGAGGAGCCCGCCAAGAATCGCTCCCACAACCAGCCCGGTGCGCCAGGGGTGGTCGCAAAAATTAATCGCCGAAACGTAGCCGGCCAGAACGTCCGTGTATTGGCAAAGAACTGCGCCGAACAGGCCCTTGGCAATCGCCACGGCGATGGGAGTGAGAAAAAAGCCTCCAACTCCGCCCATAATCCATGGCAACAGCGGAATGGACGCGCTGATGCCTTGCAGCTTCCCCGCGGTCTCCGGCGGAAGGAACGGCAACCGCTCCGCACGAACGCGAAAGTGCGAGAAGATCGAGTCAGAAACCGTCGGGTGGCGCAGGACTCTGCCCGCAATTTCCTTTGACCAGTGCCTGGTTTCCTGATCCGGATAAGCGGTTTCCAACAGGTCGGCCAGGCTGCGCCGCAAATTGGCCCCGCGCAAGCCTAGCAAGCCAATCACACCCTGCGTGGCCGCCGTGATAAACAGGCTGGCGACCAGCATCAGCACAACAAAAGCAATCACAACGTCAACGTGTTGAAACATTGTGGTCTTTCCGTATAGAGTTCATTGAGGACACGCCTCTGGCGCGCAGAAATTGCTGGGTGAGTGCCTAATCCTAGCACTGACAATCAATCCCTTCCAGAAACGAAAGCCGCCTCGCACCGATGAGTAAACGCTGGACGCGGCCTTTGTCGGCCATCCCGAACCCACTCGCGTCGTTTGCGAACGGCGGTGAGGGATCCGGCAACACTGGAGCATAGCCGGGTCACGAGAATGTCTCATTTTCGTCATTCGGGCCTGGGTAACGCGATCTTGGTAAAATTGTGTTGCTTAAATTCGTCATCCTTCCTTCTCCTCAGGAGTTATACTCAATTTATTCGACAACTCGTCGATATCGGCGCTTTCGCCGAGAAGGAGGTGATCCAGTGAGGTACGGTTTACGTTGACGCAGTAGAGGAGGCGCTTGTGATCTACGCCGAGCGCCTCTCTCCTTTTCTCCCGCCTTCTCAAAATTTGATAGATTGCGTAAGTAGCTGCTGAACAGGGGAGGATTTATCGCTCGATCCCTCGCGTCCCTTTTGCTTCTCCTGGTGTTCTCGCCCTGCCTCGTAGCGCAGACAGAGTCGGGTGGCAACTGTGATTTATCGGTGAGCGTTCGCTCCAACGACGAGCGCAGCATTGAGACGCAAATCCAGGTTGAAGTCCTTTCCCCTCAAGGAGTGGCCATCGCCACAGTTCACATTGTCGGAGCCGAGCCTGCCCAATTTCGCGTAAACAATGGAAGGACTTACCGTCTGAGGGTGTCCGGCAACGGCATTGAGACCATGACCTCCGCATATTTCGGGATCAACGCCCTCGAACAAGTACACACAGAAACCGTTCATGTAAAACCTGCGAGCCAGAATCCGGACGGAGATTCCACTCCAGGATCCCCCACCATTTCCGTCATCGAATTGAATGCTCCCAGGAAGGCCAGCACGGAATTGAATAAAGGGATGGACGCGTACTCCAAGGGCGACGTCGAGAAGGCCGCCACACACTTCGAAAAAGCCATCGCCGAGTATCCGCGCTATGCGCGCGCCTTTGACATGCTGGGCGCGATTGCCATCAAGGGCTCCAACCGCACCAAAGCCAGGGAGTTGTTCTCCAAGTCCATTCAGGCGGACGGCGCATTCCTGCCTGCATACCTCGATCTGGCGCGCATGGATCTTCAGGACCAGGATTACGCCGCATCGGAGTCCCTGCTGGCGAAAGTGATTGCCACGAATCCATTCATGCCCGACGCTGTGGCCCTGCTCGCCACCACGGAGTTCGCCAACAAGGAATATGACCAGGCTCTTGCCGACGTTCAGCGTACCCATGCGCTGCCCAGGCACGAACAATTTGCCGAAGTGCACGCCATGGCCGGCAAGGTGCTCCGAATGCAAAATCATCCCGAAGCCGCGATTGTCCAGTTTCAGCTATTTTTGATAGAGAAGCCGGACAGCCCTGAGGGCCAGAGCGTCCGCGCGTTGCTCGCTTCACTCCACGCAGCGCAACAACAACCCTAAAACCGCTTTCTGTGCATCTCGCTTTGCGAATTCCCGTCCATAGCTGCTGGTTAACCGGATAATTCCCAAAGCTCCTCCAGGCCGGCTCGTCTGAAGATTGACTTGCCGCCTGCAAATCACTACATTCTTTTGGACGGACTTCCCCAGCCTGTTCCAGGTTTCAGGGGGAGGTTTCGAAAATTTGGGGAGACGCTCAATTTCGCCCACTAAGACAAGACTCCATTCGCCCACGCTCCGTTCCAGAGAATACTTCCCAATTTGGTGCGTTGAAGAGGTTTACCCAGTTCCTTCCTCCATTCTTGACAAATGCACAAGGGGGTGTGAAATGTTCGACTCTCAGCTTTTTCGAAAACTATCGCTTACGGCCGCGGTGCTCAGCTTCTTGACCGCAGCGGCGTGCTCCAACCAGCCCGGCACGGTAGCCGGCCGCCATTCTGCCGGCGGCGCTGCCTCCCGGGCCGCTATGGTCAATCCCGCCGGTGATTCCGCCGATGCGGCGCGACAGCGCCACCTCGTCACTTTGCCCAAGGGCACAGAGATCACCGCCACCGTCGATCAAACCCTCGCCACCGGCAGGAATCACTGGGGTGATGCCTTCGCCGCCAGCCTCGCCCGGCCTGTTAAGGTGGACGGAAAGACCGTGCTTCCTCAAGGCACCGAGGTCACTGGCCGCGTCCTCGAGGCGAAGAACCATGAATTGAAGGTGGTTCTCGCGTCCGTCGTTGTGGACGGGATCTACTGCGACTTGACCACCAACGCGCGCCGCCCTTCCGACAAAGACCAGCCTAAACACAAGAGCAAGAAAAACATCCGCCGTAAGCAGAAAGACAATTCCGTTCTCTCCGCCAGGACGCGGTTAACCTTTAAACTCTCCAAAGCCGCCACCATCCCGGCGAAAGCCTAAAATCGCTCGCAGCGCATTGCAGGGCCGCGATACATCGTGCCCTATCCTCCTTCGAGCCGTCATGATCCGCGGCAAAGGAAAAGTTTCTCCAGAGGCGCCCCCTCTGGAGAAACTCCTCCGCTCGCGAGTTGAGAAACTTTTTCGGCCAGTTCTCCCGAAAAAGTGGTTGCCCTATCGCTGGTTACGTAGCGGCCGCCTTTCAGGCGGGCGCCTGTGTTTTGTCCTAAAAGGAACTTGTCCGGTAACCCAACTTACCGGGAGTTAGCGGCTGATAGCGCGCTTTCAGAAACAACTGCGCTTCGCAAATTAGTGACGCTGGGCTTCCTGAAGCTGCTCGACAATTTTATCGGCATTACAGTCGGTTTCTGCGATTTCTGGGTTGTGGACAATGGCTTCAGCTTTCATGACTCCTAGTAGAGGAATCGGATAGACATCAGGTGTTGGGCTACTCTCGCCCTCTGCATGCACTGTTACTTCCAGCGAATGGTGTGGATTGCCCTGCGGGTCGTGCGGATTCGGCACCCAATACTGGCCAAATGCGACCACCTTGCCTGACCCGGCAATAGTCTTGAGTTCGTTCCAATCCCGTCGAGTTGCCTCTTCAGCGCCGGGCGCGATTTTAAGGTAGAGGTAGCCTCTGTGGGGTTTCTGGTAACCGCCGCTCGACATACGAAACGGAACAACGAACACGCCTGCTATACGGACACAGTTCGGCTCGCTCCCGTTTGGCTCGAACGTTACCTGTTCTACGATTCCATATATTCCAAGCGTCGCACACTTGGCGAGGACTGAGCTAAGGGATACCGAAAGAAGAATGACCGAAACGGCCAAGAAAAGAAGAACAGGCTTCACGTTGCCCTCCTGTCAGGTAGGCAGTCCACACAATTATGTATCCAAACGAGGCGTCAACGGCCACCTTTGTTTCTTATGCGAACCGACGCAGAGTGGGCCAAAGTCCTGATTAACGCGGTTACCGGAGAAGTTCGTACTAGGCTCTGGGCCTTAAGTGGAGGCAAATTTTCGCAAGGCAATCGGCTATCGGACGGTAATTCTGAGACTTTTCATGCCCCTGCTTCGTATCCATAGGTAACGAGGAGTTCCGATGAAATCCTCTATAGCCTTATTTGTGATTGTCGTGCTCTTGGTGAACATTCTGGCTGGATGTGCTCCGGGACCTAGCGTGTCCAAAGGAACGGCGAGCGAACACAACGCGGTCGCGGGCTTTTGGCTTGGGCTCTGGCAGGGTTTTATTGCGCCATTCGTCTTTGTAGTCTCGCTGTTCAAAAACAATCTTAATATCTACGAGGTCCACAACAATGGAGCTTGGTACAACCTCGGCTACCTTTTCGGCTTGGCATGCTTCTTCGGTGGCGGCGGCAACCGGACGGCACGTCGGAAGCAAATTCCACAGTAAGTGCCTGGTAAACGCGGTTACCGGTAGAGTAAGTCCTAGCGTCTCACTACTCCGTCCCACTCGTCTTCAATAATAACGGCGCCAGCACGCGATCCAACTCTTCCTCCGTCAGCGCATTCGGTTTCACATCGCGAAACAGCGCCCAATGCTCGGTGTTCCCCACGGTTTGCCCAGGCTGCACATCCGTCATCGGTCCCAGCGTTTCGATTTCCAGAAACTCATTGTTCGTAAACGTCTCAAACGAGCACCCGAAATCAGGATACGTCTTGGCCGCGTCCGCCTTCGTGCGCTTCAGAAAAGCTTCGCCGTTGAGCAGATAAGCGGCCCACGTGTCCGCGTTGAACATGCCGAGCTTTTGCGCGTCCGCGTTATTGGGATCCTGCCGAAGCGTCAAATATTTTTTGGTGAATTTCCAGCGCGGGTCCGCGAGGTTTGTGTACGCCCACATAACCAGCGGATTTGTAGCTTCAAGATTGATGGGGTGCTTGCCGCGCGGTGGAAATCCGCTGACCGCCACGCCTCCCGGCGCCATCATCGTCAGCGCCCACGCGGAAAACCTCAAAGGAAACAGCCCGCGATTCGTGATCCGGTGGATCACCGTCATCCCCACGTCCGACTCCGCCATGCGAACTTCAATCTCCTTTTGCAGCTTGGTCAGCGGCTCCACCGGTTCGCGCGCGATCAGGCCGGTCGTTGTAATCTGAATCTCCACCGGCACGTTATCCGGCGCCCACGTGGCCACAGGATCTTCCGGCGCCTTCCAAACCCTGTCGCCGCCGCGCAATTGAAATTTCTCCTCTCCGCTCTTCCCCAGCTGGTCCGCAAACTCCTTGAACAAATTCTGGCCGCCCACGAACGCGAATCGAATGATCCTCGGCCCCACGTCCCCGGTCACAATCGCTTCGATTTCTCCATTCGTGATGCGATAGCAGTTCTTCCAGCCTTTGTATTCCGTCTTCTCCACGCGCACCGCAGCATTGCCAGCCGTCGCGCAACACACCGCCACCGCCAGAATCAACGCCCGGGAAGCGATCTCCGTAGCTCGGCGCATGTTTATCCTCGGTAAGAACCTTCGGAAGCCAAATGCACTGCAGAGTATAAGCCAGATCATCGACGCAGGCCCTCGGGCATGTCCTTAGAAGTTGACTAGCCGGAATTGTTACTCCCTTCCAGCAGTCCAAGGTTGCGGATTGCAATGCATAATAAAGATACCTCGGAGGAGCACCCAATGAGAGCGGCACGCTGGCTCCTAATCTTCTTCCTATCCATGCTGTGTCTCAGCGCGGCACAAGAACGCAGGACTTACATCGGCAGGTATCTCACTGATTTTCGGGGTCCGCAGGTTTACAAAGACCAGAAGGGTGGAACGCTACTTTATGTAGAAACTGACGGTCGACATGTGGCGGCAATCTCCCGCGATGGAAGACTGCTGTGGAATAGAGACCCTTTCAACGATGCACATCTGCCGTTCTACCGGACGGAGAAACCGCAAATTGTTTACATCGGGCCGGTTTCGAAATTCGATCTCCCAGTCGGATGGGAGCGAGATAAATGCGTTGCAATTGCTTTCAACAGCTCCCAGTTTGGCGTGATGAGGATCTTTGACGGCGAATTTAAGTTCCAAGGCCAAGACTAAGATCCCGGACGGCGTGGCCCGACTGAAATCTAGGAGGCGGATGGGTGCCCCAGGTTTTGGTTTGTAAAACCTGGGTCTTCGGTGTTTCCTTCTTTTTCCTCACGCGTCGATCGAGACCAGGATCTTCCCCGCCCGTTCGTAGAATCCGAGCCTCGGTCGTTAGCGCAACCAAGTTTACTCGGAGCTAGGAGCCGACGCTCATCTAATGGCCGCTGCGCAACACACCGCCAGCATCAAAATCAAACGTTTCGCAACAGTTGCCCCACCAGTGGCCTTCTTAAAACCAATGAAGCCGCTTTCATAAGGTTCCGCCCCCACCTTAATCCGCCGCAGCAAAGCCCTTAAGCCGGTACTCACCGAGGAGATCCGCAAGAATCCATGCTGTTCCGGCAATCGCGAAAGTCTCGGCGGTTTCGCTCCAATTCGTGTGGTTGCGGGGATCCGAAAGAAGCAACGGCATCCAAACGAGCAGCCCAAAGATCACCAGCATCATTGTCAGCAGGCGTGTCGCCAGAAGTGCCATTCGATTTGTAAGAAGAGCCACAGCGGCGAGGGCGAACAAGACCGTCGTCGTCACTGCCCAAAACATCGGGCTGGGCGGAAGCCATTTCGGAACGAGTTTGGCCGTTGCCCCAAGATAAAACGCCTGTTCGAGGGCAAAGGAAGCGGCACAAATGCCCAAGAGACTGCGGCCGACCAACTGAAGCGTTTCTCGCGACGGTGCCGCTGACAAACGCGCATAAACGATCGCCCCTCCGGTCACCAGAGAGAACTGCTCGAAGAAGTTGCCCCAGTTATTGTAGATCCGAGGTGCCGCGACGATTCCCGGCACGCACAGCAAAGCCGAGACAAGGTAAACCGCGCCAAGGACGCCTCCGCCTGCTTTCTCGGTCCGGCGGAACTGCATCGCGGCGCCGCCCAAGATCTGCGCAGCGACGGCAGCGTAGGCAAGGTAACGCAGTTGATGCCAGCCGCCGTAGTCGTGCGAGGCCAGTGTGATAAGTCCTAAGGCCAAAGCTGCCGCCCCAAACACATGACGGCCAACGCTCGAGCCAAGTCCAATGTTCGAGTCAGCAGTTGCTGCGGTCATTTGTTTTCAGTGCCGTTCACCAGGCATGTCACGATGTGGGAAAGCCAATCGTCTGTAATGTTCATTTTGAGCAACCAGCAGATCGCAAAGATTCGCGAGCTTTATACATCAGGATGAGATCAAGGCGCATAGTGCCACAGCGCGGGTTACCCCCTGTTCAGCCCCTGATCAGCCCCGCATTTTAATCTAGTGAGAGTCTTATATCACAGCCCTCGGGCTACATTTACATAGAGACGCGCGAGGAAATCACGCATCCTGCGCAGCCGAGAAGATGGGCCGAGTCCACTGCGAACTCTACCCCTTTGTTTTCTTCCTCTTACGCAAATCCGTTTCGAATCCGTGCCTCTATTCCTAAATACTAGTACTATAAAAGGACTTGACAGAATATTAAATATGCGGTAGCATGAGTTGTGAATTCTCGACTCCATCCCCGCCGAGCGTCTCTATATCCTCCTGCTTGGACCTTTTCTATCCTTTCTGACTCCTCCTCTTCCGCCTTCTGCTTTCTGCTTTGCCCTTTTTGCCCTCTGCTATCTTCTTTCTTTTCATGCAATTCCAAACTGCCCCTCCTGCAACTCCTTTGTTTTGATAACGATGCAAATTGCCGGGGGCTGGGGGTACCCCTGCGATCCATCTCCTCAAGTTTTACTTTAACTTCGGCCGGTCTAACTCCTTTAGAATGCGCAATTCCAAAATCTCGCGCCGTAACTCCTTTAGAATGCACAGTTACAAAAAAAGTGGGGGGAGGGGCTCGCCACGCAAGCTGCGAGCGGGCTTCGAGGGGCGCGTCCGCTAGCGACGCAGGCACACGGCTCAACTCTTTGTCTTTTCACCAGTCACGAGTCACCAGTCACGAATCACCAGTCACCGCTTTGTGGAGTAGAATGCCCGGCATGAAAAACTCCCTCAAACTCGCAACACTGGCTCTGCTCATCATTTTGTCCTGGCCCGCTCCTTCTCGCGCTCAAAGCGCGCAATCTGCCCAAACTGCGCAAGCCCAGACCGAAGGCGCGCAGCAATTTGCCGACCTGGGCGACCTCCATCTGCGCAACGGCAGCGTCATCCACGACTTCCGCCTCGGCTACCGCACTTTCGGAAAGCTCAACGCCGAAAAGTCCAACGCCGTCCTCTGGCCCACGTGGCTCGGCGGCAAATCGCAGGACTTGGTGCAGTTCATTGGACCGGCGAAGGTGGTGGACAGCACCCGCTACTTCGTCGTCCTCGTGGACGCCATCGCCGACGGCATCACCACTTCGCCCTCGAACAGCAAGTCGCAACCCCTCATGAAATTTCCCGAGTTCACCATTCGCGACATGGTCGAGTCCGAGCATCGCCTCTCCACCGAAATTCTGCATTTGTCCCACTTGCGCGCCGTCATGGGCATCTCCATGGGCGGCATGCAAACCTTTGAGTGGGGCATCGCCTATCCCGATTTCATGGACCTGCTAATCCCCATCGTCGGCTCGCCGCAGTCCACCTCCTACGACAAATTGCTGTGGACCGCACAAATTGATGCCATCGAGTTGGACCCCGCTTGGAATCACGGCAATCCCACCGGCCCCATGGACCGCAGCCTCGGCCTGGTCGAAGAAATCGGCTCCATGAACCTCACCACGCCCGATTACCGGGTAGCGCAGACGAAGCCGGATGGGCTCAACGCGCTCATCACCGAGATACGAAACAGCTCCAGGGGCGATGGCGGCAACGCTTGCGACCGCATTCGCCAGCGCCAGGCCATCATGGCGCTCGACATTCCCGCGGAACTCGGCGTCACGACGCTCGAACAAGCCGCCACAAAAGTCCACGCCAAGCTCCTGGTTATTGTTTCGCCCAAAGATCACATGGTGACGCCCGAACCGGCTATGCAGTTTGCCGCCGCCGCTGGCGCGCCCTTGGTCAAATTGGATTCTCCTTGCGGCCACCTGAGCCCGGGCTGCATTTCGGTGGGACCAACGGTCGCCCGTTTTCTGGCTGACCCGGCTTCTGTCCACAGTGAAACATTGCAGGAGGCCCCGAAGCACTAGGTGCTGCCGCCTCGGTCTCAGATTCTCACTTTGAGCCGGCAGAAAAGGGACGTTGGCTGCGTGAGACGATTTTCCGTGCGGAATCTCTGACGTGAGCATTTGCCTGCCGTGCACAAATGGCCACAGAGTCTGCCGTCTGAGGAAAAACAAAATCCGCCTCGATGATTGAAAAAAAAGGAGATGTTCGCTTTGACAGGTCTCGAAAAGCTTGCGGGAGGCCCGCTTTCGAGCTTGCTAGGAGAGAAATGAAAAGAATGACGGTTCTGGTACGAGCAATGCATATCTTGTCCGCAGGTCCGCGCACAAGACGGTTGCAAGCAGGGAAGCACGGTGCAAGCGGAGTCGAGAAGCCACAGGAAACCAGGTCACGCGAAGTGGCTGCTCGCCGCAAGGTGGGTTCCCTCGACCGCCAAGTCCCCGGAGGACACACCTCAAAAGTGCGCCGCAGGTCGAGATGCGTTGCAAGTTACCCCATTTTGGAAATAGAACGTCAAGCCCAGGACAAAGCCCAAGCTCAAGCCAAAGCCCAATGCCAGGCCAAAGCCAAATGCCAGGCCAAAGCAGAAGACTCTCTTGGGCCTCTCTGCCAAACTGGACCTTATCTATCTTCCTTGGCCTCGCGCTCTTTGGTTTCACTACGACGATTCGCGCGCAAGAAGCTGCTGGCCAGGAAGTTGTCGGCTCCAAAACGGCAAGCCAGGACGCAAGTGGCACGGTTTCCGGCATCGTCTATCTGTCCGGCAGCAACCAACCGGCAAGCCAGGTGGCCGTCAGCCTGAAATCCCACACCGCCGGCGTCTTTCGCAGCGTGCTGACCGGCTACGACGGCCATTTTGAAGTTTCGGGGCTTCCCGCTGGAACCTACGATGTCGTCATCGAGGAGCAGGGTTACCACCCCTACCGGAGTACCGCCGAATTTGACGGATCGTCGTTAAAGCTGGAGCTTCACCTGGCCCCGCTGGTGCCGCCGCCGCCCGCCCAGAGCGCGAATACCGTTTCTGTGCGGGAACTGGCGATCCCCGGCAAAGCCAAAGAGGAGTACCGAAAGGGTCTGGTGAGTCTGGCCAAGAGGCAAATGGTACAGAGCCTGAAGCATTTTGCAAGCGCCGTCCGCGCGTTCCCAGGCTACTTTGAAGCTCTCTATCATCAGGGAGTCGTGGAGACCGATCTGGGCCATCAGGAAGCGGCGATGCAGGATTTTCAAACGGCCGTCAATTTGAGCGGCGGGCGGTACGCCCGGGCGCAATTCGGGATTGGCTATCTGTACTATCTTCAAGGAAATCCGATGCTGGCGGAAAGCGTGACGCGAAGGGGATTGGAGCTCGACCCGGATTCTGCCGACGGCTATGTGATTCTTGGAATGACACTTCTGCGGCTAAATCGTACCGATGAGGCGGAGAGAAGCGCTCGCGAAGCCCTTCTGCGCAACCCTAACGAGGCCGATGCCTACCTCGTGCTGGCGGACACCTGCG
>QHYL01000588.1 GCA_003224105.1 Acidobacteriota bacterium
TGGTGAGCTGCATGATTTGGATGTCGGCGGGGCTGGGTGGCGTAGCGGGGCTAGGCGCAGTGCTGGCGTTCATCTGTATCTCCCTAGGAAAAACGCAAGAGAAATGAGTTGCGCGATTATAGCCCAAAGTCGATAAGCGGGGCACGCCAATTCATCTTTGGATTGCACGTGTGGCCCGCGCGTCTGAGCGGCACAGCAATGCTGCGTCCCTCGATTTGCCCGGCTGGCTTTAGAGTGCGGCAGACCGGCTTGCCGGACGCGACCTGCTAAGGCTTGAAGTGAAGGAGCAAAATGCCATAGCCGACGCCTGCGGGGTCGTCGGTTTTGGCAGCTTGGAACGCCATGAAGCGGCCATCCGTGGAAATCACCGGATTTGAAGCTTTGCCGCCTGCATAATCGTTGAAATACGTAAGGCGAGTGAAGTCCTTTCCGGTTCCGTCGAGCTTCAGTTTCCAGATGTCGATATTCCCGGAGCCGCGCGTACCGCCGAGCTGCTCGCATTGACGGTCCGCCTCGACGGCGGTATACAGACCGTCCGGGAAGATACCCTCGACCTCATTGTACGAGCCCGGTGCTTTGGAAAAATTCGTCACCACGCCAGTGAGCAAGTCGATGCCCATCACCGAGGCTTGACCATGCGGCTCATAGCAGGTGAATGTCATTTTGTTATCGTTGTCGTAAAAATCCTGCGCCTCGAGAGTGCAGCTGCGGTCCTTGCTTTCATAGACGATTTTTTTGTTGATCAGCGCGGGTGCTCCGTGCGACAGATCGAGTTCTGCGACGACCAGGCGCGAGGACCCGGCTGCCAGATCCGGGTTTTGCTCGGAAGTCTCCGAGTAGGAAATTTTAAGAGACTTTTTTGAAATGGCGGCTCCTTCGCTCATTTTTTGCCCAAGCTTAGTGGGCCGCGATCCGCGCTCCTTGCTGAGAAACCACAGTTCGTTGTCGCGGGTGCGGCTTACGCGGATGTTCTCGAAATGATCGGGACCGATCAAGATATAGTCGCCGGTCACCAGGTGCATCACCCGCAGTAACACCGCGGCAGGCACATTGCACGTCAGGCAGCGAATTTCGCGGGTCTTTAAGTCGATGACCATGGCATCACCAAAACTTTTCGCCATGAAAGCGACGCGCAGATTATCAGGCGAAATGTCAGCACGTTCGCCGAAATGAGTGAGGATTTCGAAGTTGGGAGGCAGATGATCAAGCGGATTTCCCTCCTTGCGTTCGGCCGCCAGGGCTAAGAGCAGTGCAGCGAAAAGGCTCAGTGCTACGCGCATGCCGACATCTTATCAAATCGAGCTGCGGGTGTTGCGGCTCCTGATGTTGCGGATCCTACTGTCGCCAGGCGTATCGTGCCCTTGTTTTGCTGCGCTTTGCGCTTCGGGTCGCGACCCCTGCGCTCTCGAACTAACATAGTCGAGGAAAACTGCTTCGGGTGTTTACCTACTTGACTGCAAGGAGCAACCGCCTGATAAAATTTCTTCACCTGCCCCATAGCCAGTACACGTCTGCACGGCAACGGGGCCCCATGTTACTCGAAGGTCGCAAACATTCACGCAGCACAGAACGATTCCTTGTGCAAGTTTCCTCGGTACAGGATCCCCTCCTAACGGAGTTAGCTTCCGTGGAAGACCAGAGTCCTTACGGCGTGCGCTTGGCGACGCAGCGATCCTGGGAACTGGGCTCGCACGTGGACGTGAAATCCGTCGCAGGCGACCTCAAGGCCAGAGCCCGAGTGGTCTACTGCATCATCCTCGGTCCCAAAACATTCTTTGTGGGGCTAAACATTCTCAGCCATCATAGCGAGCAGGCCAAGACTGCCGCAAAAGGCTGAATCCTCCTTTGCCGCGCATCTGTTCCGGGCTGCCGAGTAATGACGAGTGGCGAAGCGAACCGCGCCAGATATCTGCTTTTGGTCACCCCTTCCTCAGCATCTCCAAAGTTGACCCTTCGGCTGGTCTCAGGGTAGGCAGGCGACGGCCTACAGCGAGAAGCCCGTGAGCCTCGCACGCCTCACCCGGAGCAAAGTGAGACCATCGACTCGCTGCGCCCTGTCCTACCCGCCAAAGGCGGTTTTCGAAATAAAGGCGCGGCCATCATAGAGGGTGGCCGCAGTCGGGACGCTATTTCGGATGGAGAGAGGGTCTGTGCATTCCATCCGATCTCCGGGGTGTTGTTTGCGCTCCGTCTTCCCTCGTCTGAGCCACAGCGTGTCTTCGCACGACGACGCACCACGGCACCGCGACATCGACACACCGCGACATCGGCGTTGACAACGCCGGGGTTGCCGGATAAGGTGTTGCCACTAAATCTGTTCGGCTCTTACGCCCAGCCTGCGGGCCTTATCCTCGATTTCAAATCGGCGAGTCCGCGCAAAGACGATGCCCATGCCCTCGAAGAGAGGCATTATGAAGCGTCTTATGATCAGGACTGGGTTTGTTGTGATGCTGTTGTCCACGAAGTCCCAAGCACAATCCGGAGCCGTGATTCCGCAGCCAGGTGCGGCTCACGCCTCTCAAGCGAGTTGCGTCATCTTGAAGCGCATGGGACGCGTCGATCGGGCGAAGAGCCGCTTGCCCTCCCTCGGCATACGCGGAAAGCAGTTTCGCTATGTGGAAGGCAAACTACCGGAAGGGTTCTCTTCCCATCGCAAAATGACCGATCTCGATGTGCGCAATTTGCAGGCCCGCGGCGCTGAAGTCCTTGTCCTGGAATCACATTACACATCCAAGGATTTGCAAGAAGCCAGAGCGAGCTGTCCGGGGCAAATCGCCAAAGCGCCAAGTCGGGTTGAAGCGAAAGCGACGCCTGCACAAGTACTGCCGCCCATTGCCAGCACTCTCGCGCCCGCGCCGAAGCCCCCTACAGCCAAGACGCCCACACCCAAGGCGGCCGCATCGAAGCCAGATGACTCTGCGTCTTCCGCGGGCGATACGGAGGCCGCTTTGATCGACGTTTCCTCTACCCCAACTGGAGCAGACGTCTACATCGATGAACGCTTTTTCGGCCGTACTCCTGCAACAACGATTATCCTCATGCCGGGAAATCACAAGATCGCAGTGAAGAAGGATGGATTTGTA
>QHYL01000392.1 GCA_003224105.1 Acidobacteriota bacterium
CATTCGCCGTTCAAAACACATCGATTCTCAGCGCGACAGGTCGCGCAGCAGCACGGCGTCCGACTCCGTGTGCCCGCGCTCGAAAGCGAGTTGCGAACCGTCAGGGGAAAACGCAAACTGCCCAATTCTCTCCGACGTGAAATGCGTGAGCTGCCGGTAAGGCGCACTGTCCAGCGGCTGAATCCAAAGATTGCCCACGCCTTTTTCGTGCACCGTGTAAGCGACAGCCTTGCCGTCCGGCGTGAATTCCAGGGGCCGCCCAGCCCGCTGATCGACGTCGTGATACCAGGATTTCTTGCTTTCGGTGGAAACGAACTTGAGCATCAGCTTGTGGTCCAATTCGCGAGTTTCGAGCGCGACGAGCATTTTGCCGTCGGGAGACAGCGCAGCGCCGCCAATGGCGGAGTCAAATATAGTTTCCGGCGTGCCCCCATTGAGCGGGACGCGTTTTGGCAGAAAGTTGTCAGCCGCATCCACGTAATAAACCCATTTATCGTCCAAAGAGCACCGCACGTCGGTTTCGTTGTGCCCGAACGTAAGTTGTGTCGGATTGCTCCCGTTCGCATCCATCCGCCACAAATTCTCCGCCGTCTTCGCCGCTTTCCCTAACTGCCGGTAAACGATGTAACGTCCATTCCCGCAGACCGCGACTTGATCCGAGATATGGTTCTTGTCTGACAGGAGGACGCTTTCTCCCCCCCGAGGATCGAGTATGCGGATGTCGCCGCCTTGCGGAAAAACAAGCCGGCCATCCGGCGTCCAACTCCACCACCAAATCACCAAATGCGAGGAAAGCGGCACCGGACGCAAAGCATCGGGCGACTGGGTGGAAGCCAACGAAACTTCATATTTGAACTGCGATTGCGTCGTCACCAAACTGCGGCCGTCGGAGGCCAGGCTCACTAACCAATAGTTGTTCGTATCGGCCGTCAGTTGGCGCACTTGGCTTTGCGGGTAGCTCAGAAACAAAAGCTGCCGGTTCAGCAGGCCCGTTTGCAACGCCACCGAAGTCATAATCAAGCCAGACGAGTCCGGCATCCACGCGGGATGGAGAAAAAGGGGCGCGTCCGGGACCGCCCGCGTTTCCCGTTTGCCCGAGGCGGCATCCACAACGAGTAATCCGGTGAACGTATCCGCGGTGGGTTGCGTCAGGGGAATCACAATGGTTTTTCCGTCTGGAGACCACGCCGGGGTGTGTGAGTCGCTCAGAATAGGAACGCCGGTGAACAGCGCACGGTCTGGCGAACCATCCTCGTGTGCGACCAGCAAGTCCCACAAGGGTGAATCGTGGCGCGCGCGAAGATAGGCGAAGCGCTGGCCATCCGGAGAAAAAGTCACCGGACTGTCCACGTCGCGGACTAACACTTGCGGAGTTCCGCCAAGCACTGGCGCACGGTAGACCGACGCAATCGTATGTTCCTCATCATCGTGGCGCACAAAGTAAAGGTAATCTCCGTCGGGCGAAAAGGTCAGGCCATAGTAACGCGTCCCTGCGGGGGCGACCACTTGCGTGTTGCTGGCCGTTGGAATGTGCCTCAGCCACAGCGATTGCAAACCGTTTTCATCCCTCACGTGCAACAAGTACTTTCCATCCGGCGATATCGCCGCGAGTGTCACGTGGCCGTTGTTTGTGAGATTTTCGATCGAGAACTTTTCGAACGGAACATGCCGCGTCTTCAAAACGAGCGTGTAGACGCCGAATATCGCAGCCGCAAGCAGAATCGCGACCCCGCCGGCGGTCAGGCCCGTTCCTAATTTGTGTTTGCTCGCTGCGGCAATAAGCGCAGAACCGCTCGAGGGCGCAGGAGCTTGGGCTGCGCGCGTTCCTGCCGGAGGAACCTGTGTCGTCGCGGCACGCGTGGACGCCGACGAAGTGGAAGCCACTTTTCCTGAATCCAGTTCGCGTTGCAGCCGTTTCAGATCGGCGCGCAATTCCGCGGCAACCTGATAGCGCACATCGCGGTCTTTTTCGAACGCCTTGTTAAGGATGCGCTCCAGTTCCCCAGGAATTTCGGGGTTCCACGAAACCGGGGCAATGGGACTATTTCGCAAAATATTGTCGAACACCACCGCACTCGTGGAACCCGGGAACGGTGGTTTGCCCGTGACGGTCTGATAGAGAACCGCGCCCAGCGAAAAAAGGTCGCTGCGCGCGTCGAGTTCTTCGCCGCGCGCTTGCTCCGGTGACATGTAGGCAATCGTGCCCACGGCCGTCCCCGGGCTGGTGAGCAGCAGCGTTTCAGTGTCGCCAATAGTTTCTCCGTCAGCGTAGGTATGGTGTTCGGCTGTAAGTTTGGCCAGCCCGAAATCCAGAATCTTAAGCGCGCCGCGTTCCGTGACAAAAATATTTGCCGGCTTGATGTCGCGATGAATGATTCCTTTTTTGTGCGCGGCATCGAGCGCGTCGGCCAGTTGAATCCCCATTTCAATCGCGCGCCCCACAGAAATACTGCCCTGACGGAGCAGCTTATCGAGGGTCTGCCCTTCCAGCAGCTCCATCGCGATGAATGTTTTCGCTTCGTGCTCTTCGATCGCGTGAATGGTGCAGATGCCAGAATGATTCAGCGACGATGCCGCCCGTGCTTCGCGCAAAAAGCGCTCCAACGCTTGCGGGTCGCGATGAGAATCTTCGGGCAGGAATTTCAGGGCCACGCGCCGCCCGAGTTTTGTGTCCTCGGCTTCATACACCACGCCCATGCCGCCGCTGCCCAGTTTGCGGAGGACGCGGTAATGCGCAATGGTTTCGTTAATCATTTTGACGAGTGAGGGGAAGAATGGTAAACGCGCGCCGAACTGCGGTCAATGCGTTCCATGCAGTGGTGGTGTTTTCCGTGCGTGTTGCAGGTAGCGGCTTTCAGAAAATCCAAACTGGATGACTGCTCTATTGCGCGTCCGTCCGCGAAGCTACTGCATCAAGCAGGCCCGTCTTTCGGCGCGTAATATCCTTTGCGAGCGAGCACTTTAAAATCCTTGTCCGTGGTTTCCACTTTAATCTTCCGAAAAGTTCCGTCCCGCGCGGAATTGCTCGGGTAATATCCGAGCGTATACTCTGACCGAAGTTCCTCGGAGATCTGGTCGAAGGCTTCTTGCAAGTGTTTTTCGGAGGAGACTTCGATGACGCGGCCGCCGGTTGCATCCGCAATTTTGTGCGCGATGTCCGGCCGCCAGCCAAATCCCGGATCGTGCACCAGCAAAATGTGGACCACCGTGTTGGTGCGCTCGGCGGCTTCGATGGCTTCCTCGACGCGGACTTTGCTGCCCTGATCGTCGGCGTCGGTGATGATCACCAGCGCTTTGCGGCCTGCTTCGGTTGCAAGCTTTTCTCCGCACGCCGTCCAAATCGCGTCATAAAAAGCGGTGCCGCGCATTCCGCGTGTGCGCGATTCGGGCGGCAGCGGGCCGGGATTCGTCATGCTTGCCTGGGGAGCATTGATGCGCGCGCTGCGAATCGCGCGGTCGAGTTGCGCGCGGTCCTCGGTGAAATCGGAAAGCAGGTCCACGTCCACGTCGAAAGAAATCACCATCGCTTCGTCGCCTTTGCGCAGAACGCGGTTCAGGAAAGCAGTGGCGGCTTCCTGCTCCGCCGGCAGGCGGTATTGTTCGCTGCCGCTCGTGTCAATCAGCAATCCCAGTGTAATGGGGAGCGTTTTTTCCGCGGTGAAAAAGGCGATCTTTTGTTCCTGGTCATTCTCAAAAATGCGGAAGTCTTCCTTTTTGAGTGTAGGGATAATTTGCTTTTTCTTGTCGCGTACGGTGGCGAAAACGTTGACCAGGCCAACTTCGGCCTTGATGGTGGGAGTTTGCTGATCGCTTTGTTGAGCGGGCTGTTGCGCGGACTGCTGCGAGGATTGTTGAGCCGGCTCCTGCGCGCCCGCCGCAGCTCCTAGAGCCCATACAACCAATGTCGCTGCGCACTGCGTCACAACTTTGTTTATCGAACGCATGTATACTTTCCCTGGAACCAAGATGCCCGCCAGACGCGCCGCGCGGGTCATCGCCGCACCAATAGGATGCTCTCAGGAGCCCGATAGGATGCGCGATGAAGTCTGACCCGAGCGGATAATTTCAACACGAAGTTTGGCCCGAGGACCATGAAAAGTCTACGAAAAACCGCTGTTTCGGCCGGCGTGGTCCTCCTGACGCTGATGTTGGCGTTCGTTCCGCTCCGCGCTCGCGCGCCTCAGCACACTTCAACGCCCCGCCCGCAAGCTCAGAATCCTACGCCCGTACAGCAGCCGCAGCAGCAACAGCCGCCGGGCCTTCGCGTCCAGGTGAATCAAGTGATTGTTCCCGTCACAGTGAAGGACGGCTCCGGGCGCCTCGTCCCGGACCTGCGCAAGGACGAATTCCGCATCCTCGAAGACAACGTCGAACAAAGGATCATTGCTTTCGGCGCGGACGCGTTTCCGCTGTCCCTGGTGCTGCTCATTGACAACGATTTGAACCGGAAAAACGCTCGCCAAGTGGCGGAGAGCCTCGATTCCATCATTGCGGGTCTGAGCGCCAGCGACGAAGCTTTTGTCTGCCGCTTCGACACCTACGTTCATGAAGGACACGGGTTCATCAGCGACCAGGACAAACTACTTACCGAATTGAAGCGCACGCGGCTGGATGAACAGCCCGACGCGGGCCCGGCCGGTTCGGTCAACGATACGCCCACCATTAACGGGCACTCCGCCACGGGCGACGCGCCCAAACTCCCTGAAACGACTCTGAACATCCAGGCGCAATCCAACAAGGCGCTGGACGACGCCGTCTACACCGCAGCCCAGTTGCTCAAGGACCGCGACCCGGATCGCAAGCGCCGCAAAGTCATCCTGCTCATCTCCGATGGCGTGAACAATCCCAAAGTGAACACCAATAAGTACGACGCGGTGATCAAGGACCTGTTGCGCTACGACATCACGGTTTACGGGGTGGGTGTGGGAGCCGCTTACTTCAACCGCAAGTTTGAGCGCCTGGCCAAATATGCCAAGGATTCCGGCGGCGATGTCTACTACGGATTGAAAAGCAGGGACATGGAAGAGCTTTACTCGCGCGTTACGGAAGAAGCTCGCAACCAGTACACGCTGGTGTACGCACCCGCCGGCACGGACCGCAGCGCGGAATATCACTCGATTGAGGTTCGTGTGAAGCGCGAAGGCCTGACCATCCTGACGCGCGAAGGCTATTACTCCGGCCTAGTGCGGTAGTATTTCTATCCCTTGATCCCCGGCTGGGCTTCTATGAATCGGCTTGCGAACATCGGCGGAAATGGCCGGCTGAAGCGACGCCTCGTTTATACCTCTTCCTTGGCGTCGCATGCCTCGGCCTGACATTTTTGTTCATGCATTTGTTCCCGAAGCGCGACCTTGTCTCTCGTCTTAGCATCGGGACGGCGTATCCGGCTTTGCTTCTCACCGCGGCCGCGCTGCTCCTCGGTCCCTGCCATGTGCTTTGGCGAAAACCCAATCCGGTCAGTTTTGATTTGCGGCGCAATGTGGGCATTTGGGCGGGAATTGCGGCCCTGGCGCATACGGCCGTTGGCCTGAACGTTCATTTGCGAGGCCGAATGTGGCTTTATTTCGTCGATGAGCGCGGACATTTGCGCCGCGATTTATTTGGCTTCGGAAATTACACAGGCGTCATGGCGGCCATGATGTTTGCCCTTCTGTTAGCGCTCTCCAACGACGCTTCTCTGCGGACGCTCGGAGCCGGGCGCTGGAAATCGCTGCAACGCTGGGCTTATCCTGCAGCCGCGTTGACGGCCGCGCACGCCATCGCGTACCAGCAAATTGAGAAGCGGATTTTGCCGTTTGAGGCGGCGCTTTATGGCGTGCTCGGAGCGACCCTGGTCTTCCAGGTTGCTGGTTTCTTTAAATCTCGCGGAGCAACAACAAGGTAAACCCCGCTACACAAGAAGAGCCCTCTCAGACCTGGATTAAACAAGGCACGGGGTTGCGAATCTCTTGGTCCCAACGCAACAGTTCACGATTCTTCCCGTTCCGGTGACGCAAGATAGGTGCTTGCCTTGCCTCCGGCTTTTTCCAGCGCGTCCTCACGCAGGTAAAGAAACAAAGGCAATCCCAGAGACACGCCGACCGTCAAGGTTCCTGCAATCGGCAGCCAGAGGTGACGCACGCCCAACCGCTCGCCTTCGCGACGCAGAAAGAAAATCAACACCACGGCGGAGACCAGGACGTCCATGCCAAAGAATCCGCCAATCCGAGAGGAGAAGAGCTCCCGCAAGAAAAGGCCGACGGGCACGCCGTGTTGTGCCACGACCCAAGGCCCGAATTGCCAGTACGGCAGCACAATCCCGAGAACACAAAAGGCAAGGTAGACAGTTTTGCGAGTCATGCGCAGTTACTCCTCCCGTAACGGACTCCGAATTGCTTCGCGGTTGGCCTTCGTTGTAGTTGTAGCTTAGCAGGCTGTTGCCCGAGATGGTGGCGGTCAACGAGTCTGTGTGGGAAGCACCAACGCTCGCGCTAGCCTTAGCCACGGAATAAGATGATGGCTGATGACCGTTCGCAAGATCATTCACATCGACATGGACGCGTTTTACGCGTCCGTGGAACAGCGCGACGATCCGCAGCTGCGGGGCAAGCCGGTCATCGTCGCGTGGCGCGGGAATCGCTCCGTCGTGTGCGCTGCTTCCTATGAAGCGCGACAGTTTGGAGTGCGTTCGGCGATGCCGGCGGTTCGTGCGGAACGACTCTGCCCGAATGCGGTGTTCCTGCCGCCGGATTTCACGCGCTACCGGGCCGTCTCCCGCCAGGTGCGCGAAGTCTTCCTGCGCCACACCGATCTGATCGAGCCGTTGTCCCTTGACGAGGCGTATCTCGACGTTTCGGAAAACAAGACAGGACTGCCCACCGCCACACAGGTAGCACGCACAATTCGCGAGCAGATTCGCATGGAACTCCACTTGACGGCATCGGCAGGCGTAGCTCCGAATAAATTCCTTGCCAAGATTGCTTCGGACTGGAAGAAACCGGATGGGCTCTTCGTCATACAACCGGAAGAAGTAGATTCCTTTTTATTGCCTTTGCCGGTGGGCCGTCTGCCGGGAGTGGGCAAAGTGATGGAAGAAAAGTTGAAGGGCTGTGAAGTACAAACCGTTGGAGATCTGCGGAAGATGGAGTTAGCAGCGCTCGAAGGCCGCTTCGGCCGTTATGGCGTGCGCCTCTACGAGTTGGCCCGGGGAATCGACAACAGCGAAGTGATCCCCGACAGGCCGACGAAATCCATTTCTGCCGAAGACACGTTTGAACGCGATGTGCCATTGACCAAGATGGAGCCGATGATCCGCAAACTTGCAGAACACACCTGGGCCGCGTCGCGCAAAGAATCCCGAATCGCTCGAACGGTAGTTCTCAAATTGAAGACCAGCGAGTTCAGGATTCTCACGCGCAGCCACACGCCAGCTTCTCCTCCTTCATCTTGCGAGGAGTTGACGAGCATCGCGCTATCGCTCCGAGAGCGCGTCGGCCTGAACCCCGCGCAACGCTTTCGCCTCGTCGGCGTAGGCCTGAGCAACTTTCGCGACCCCGAAGATGCATCCGCCCAGCCCGCTCTTTTCGCCTGACCACAAGACGCCCTTGTTTGGCGCGAAGGGACGAGGCCTGCCTCGTCGTAGGCGCTCCCAGAGCAGCTACTGCGAAATCATGCCGATGGTGAAGAGCCACTTCTCCACCAATTCAGGCCACGCCGTTATCGGAAACTTCGTGCGCCGCAGCCCAAATGCATGCCCGCCTTGCGCATACAAATGCATCTCCACGGGAACGCCGGTGTTTTTTAGCGCAATGTAGTAAGCCAGCGAGTCGTTTACATTGTCCACGTGGTCGTCCTCGGCTTGCAGCAAAAAGGTGGGAGGCGTCTGCCTGGTGACGGGGATATCGGGATTCAACCCCAAATCCTTATCGGCAGTCGCCGGATAATGAAGCACGAACTTTCTGGCGCCTTGCTTGGCATCCCACTCCGCCGCGGCGATCGACAGGTGCCCCGGATAAATAGCCACCGCAAAATCCGGACGGCAGCTCTCTTTGTCGGCCGCGTCCATAGCCGGATACAAACGCTTCTCATAATGCGTGCTGATCGCCGCCGAAAGATGCCCGCCTGCCGAAAAACCCAGCACGCCAATCTTGTGCGGATCAATATGCCACTCTGCCGCATGAAGACGCAGCAAGCCCATTGTTCTCTGCGCATCTTCCAGCGCCATGGGCGATTCCGGATAGGGCCCTGATTTTGGATACGGTGCCGGCTTCGGATACCCTGGCTCTCCAGGCACGCGGTACTTCAACAGTACACACGTAATCCCCTTGGACGTCAGCCAGTCGCAGACCTCCGTACCTTCCAGATCGATAGCCAGATCCAGATAGCCACCGCCCGGAAATACGACCACCGCAGCGCCAGTATTGTTTCCCTCCGGCGAATAGACGGTCATCGTGGGCCGCGAGACGCGGTACACGCCGAACCCACCGGGCCCACCAGGGCCTGTTGGCCACCAGTGGCTCCCTTCCGACCCCGCGGTAGGCTGCGCATCAGGCGCTGCACCCGGCCAGATTGGAACCTGCGTATGTCCTGCCGACGGCTGCCAGGCAGGCTCCTGCGCTCTCGAATTGCCAATCGCAAAGGCCAACACAATACAGACGGCAAAGAGCAAACTCCTCAGGACCATCGAACTATTCGTTACAAGGAAATTTTCCGTCATCCGCTCAACTCCTCTTCATGCGCCGGGCAAATCGGTTTGTACGCGCAGCTCCGGCAGACGGAAGGCGACGGTTTCGGCGGAAATTGCCCCGCGCGAATGTCCGCCGCCGCTTCCTGCACCATGTTCTGCGCTTCCTGAAGCTGTTTCGATTCGCGCGTGGTCACTTGCACCTTGTTGTCCTGCAAATAGTGGAAGACCAGCCGCACCGGGTTCCAATCAAAAATTTCTTTTGCCGCCAGCGCGTACAGGCTCAGCTGCAAATCTTTTTTCGCCAGAGATTCCTTCTTAGGCCTCCCAGTTTTGTAATCCACAATCTCCACGTCATTGCGGCCCAGCGAGTTCACCTGGTCCATGCGCCCAATGATGGTGACGTTGTCCTCCAGCGGCAATTCGAACCGTTTTTCCTGCTCGAGGATCTGCGGTGGCGTGGCCATGGTCGCTCCGTGAAACGCGCGCAACTGCCCGATCCCATCCTTTTTGTATTCCGCCTCCTGATATTCGTCTTCGAAGCCCACCGAGCGCCATTCCAACTCGAAAATCCGCTGCACCTCTTCAAAAGGCAATTTGTTGCCTTTGCGCAGTTCGCCCAGAATGCGCTTCACGGTGTTGTGCATGATGCTTCCAAAGCTGAGCGAAGCCCGCGGTCCTTCTTTCAGCGACCACAAATACCCGAACAAATACTGTTGCGGGCACGTCCGGTAGCCGTTTACCGCCGAAGCGCTCAGCGTGAGCGGCTCCGGCGGCGGCGGATGAAACGTTTCTGCCCAATCGGCAATGCGTGAAAAAATTTTCGCAGGGTCCTCCGTATAAGGAAAAAGTTCCAGGCTGCCTGATGCCAGGCCCTTCGCGGCGGCCTTTTCCGGGACTGGAGGCAGCTTTGGCATCAACTGGCGCACGTCTCGCCGCCGGACGGCCGGGTCCATTAAAATGTCTTCGATAAACACTGGAACTTTGCCCTTTGGTTCGGTCAAAGAAGTCAGCGTCAGCCGCTCTTGCGCGCGCGTCAGCGCCACGTAAAAAAGCCGCCGTTCTTCTTGAATGTGGAACTGCTCCGCGGGTTCGCCTTCCTTCATCAGCCGCGCCGGAAATTCGAACACGCGCGGCCTTTCGTTGGCTGGAAATTTCCTGTTGTTCACCCGCAGCACAAAAACGTGCGGAAACTCCAGCCCTTTCGCTCCGTGCACCGTCATCAGCTTCACCGCGTCCGCGGGAGCATCATCTTCCAGCGCGATCACTCCTCCCGCTTGTTCGAAATAGTCGAGGTACTCGATAAACTCCGCCAGGCCGCGCGTGTCGCTCTTTGGTTCCCACTCCTTCGCAAACTCCGTGAGCTGCGCCACATATTTATAGTCCTGCCCGCTCGCGCGCTGGGCCACTTCCAGCCATTCGAGCAAATCCACCATAATCTCGCGAGCGGTCCGCCGCCGCATGCTCTTGCGGTGCTGAGAAAGGAACTCCAGCAACGGCGCGAGCCGCGCTTTCGTGCCGTCAAAAGGCAGCTCGGATTGCGGCGCTTGCAAGGCGTCGTAGAGCGCCGTGCCGCGCCTTTTCGCCGCGCGCTCGGCCAGGCGCGCCAAATCTTTCGCTTGAAAATTCCACGCGGGCGCGGAAAGCACTCGCGCGCAGGCAATGTCGTCGAACGGCCGCGCGATCAACCGAAGATACGCCAGGACGTCTTTCACCAACGGATGGTCCAGGATGGAAAGCCGGCTGATGACAAAAGGAATTTTTCGCGCGGAAAGCTCGCGCACCAGTTCGTCCCGGTGCGCGTGCTGCCGGTACAAAACGGCGCAGTCCATCCACCGGCGTCCTGCGGCATGGGTGCGCTGCAGCTCGCCCGCTACCCAGCGCGCCTCTTCTTCTTCGCTGGCCAGTTCGACAATTCGAATCTTCTCGCCTTCGGAGCGCGTGGCGCTCAGGGACTTTTTCGGAAAGTCCGCGCTGACCGTGTTCTGCCCGATGACCTGCGTGGCCACGCGCAGGATGTTTGGCGTCGAGCGGTAATTCTCCATCAGGGTGACGCGGAATTTGTGTGAATCGTCGCCGGCCTTCCACCCGGCGAATTTCTGCAAGAAAAGTTGAAAG
>QHYL01000393.1 GCA_003224105.1 Acidobacteriota bacterium
ATTTTGACTTGCAAAGCCAATTCGACCTGCTCAGTAACGCCCGCTTGTACGTTCCCGACATCGTAGCTCTCGAAAAAAACCATGGACTGATGTATTTCGAGATTGATTTGAGCCAGGCTGGGGGAAAGTAGACTTCCCGCAGAAGTGGGTTATTGTAGATTCTTCTCCCCACACAAATTGTTATGCACAGGACGTGGTTTGCACGCATCGTCACGGTCGGCTACCATGACGTGTGCCACTTTTTTTTGAATCACACGGACCAAATGCTGAAACTTCTCGACGAATTGAATCCCGAACAACGCCAGGCTGTCGAAGCACAGGACGGCCCGGTCTTGATTCTCGCAGGCGCAGGAACGGGCAAGACCCGCGCCATCACCTATCGCATGGCCAACCTGATCGCCAAGGGGGTCCCCGCAGACTCCATCCTCGCGGTGACCTTCACTAACAAAGCCGCGGAAGAAATGCGCAATCGCGTCACGGATTTGCTCTTGCGCGCGGGCGTCCCTCCCGGGCAGCCGTGGGTTTCGACGTTTCACTCTCTTTGCGCACGGCTTTTGCGCCGCGAAGCGCCTGCCGCGGGCTTGCCACGCGACTTTGCGATTTATGACGACGACGACCAGGTCGCGGCCGTGAAGCTGGCTATGGCCAAGCTGCAGATTGATGCGGATGACCTGACGCCTCGAAACGTGCTGGGCCGCATCAGCTATGCGAAGAATCATGGCAAAAGCCCCGAGCAGGTTCGCGCTGAGGCATTTACACAGGATGGACGCCAGACCGCCGACATCTTTGCGGCTTACGAAAAGGCCTTGCACGATAGTAAGGCCTTGGACTTCGACGATCTGCTCCTGCGGTCCGCGCGCTTGTTGCGCGAGTCACAAATCACGCGGGAAAAGTGGCAGGCACGCTTTCATTACATCCACGTGGACGAATATCAAGACACCAACCGCGTGCAGTACGAACTCATGCGGCTGCTCACGGGACCGAGGCAGAATATTTGCGTCGTCGGCGACGAAGACCAGTCCATCTACGCCTGGCGTGGGGCCGACGTTTCCATCCTGCTGAGTTTTTCCCGCGACTTCCCCGCCGCGCGCGTTGTCAAACTGGAACGCAACTACCGGTCGACGCAAAACATTCTCGATGCCGCGGGTGCCGTAGTCGCCAACAACCCGGAGAGGTTGGGCAAGTCGCTGAAAGCGGAGAAAAGCGCGGGAATCAACCTGAAATACTTTGAAGGGCGGGATCCGCAAGCGGAAGCGGAGTACGTCGCAGGAGAGTTGGATCGGCTTTTGGGCGGAGACTCGGACCAAACGTGCGCGATCGAGTACCGCACTAATTCCCAATCGCGCGCTTTCGAAGAAGCTTTTCGGCGGCAGGGCGTCCGCTACAAGCTCGTGGGCGGATTCAGCTTTTACCACCGTGCCGAAGTAAAAGATGCGCTGGCCTATGTTCGCCTGGCGATGCATCCGGAAGACGATATTTCTCTGCTGCGCGTTCTCAACGTGCCCCCGCGCGGCATTGGCAAAACGACCGTCGACGCGCTGCGCGAAACCGCGCGGACCGACGGAACGCCTTTGTGGAACGCCATCGAAAAAACCGTGGCAAGCGGAACCGTCGGTCGCGCTGTCGCGCCGCTGCGCACCTTTCAGGAACTGATTGGCAAACTCCAGGAAGCCCTCTCCACAAAAGAACCGGCCGAGTTTTTGCACGTGGTCCTGGAAGAATCCGGATACATGGACATGCTGAAAGACCGCAACACGGCGGAAGATGTTGCACGGATGGAAAATTTGGAAGAGCTCACGCGAGCCGTGGCTGAGAGCATGGAGGCCGGAGAAACCTTCACCGATTTCCTCGACGCCGCGTCGCTGGTGAGCGACGCCGATCAATATGAAGGCAAGCCCGGCGTAACTCTCATCACTCTCCACAGCACCAAGGGACTCGAGTTCGATCACGTTTTTCTGACCGGCATGGAAGAAGGCATTTGCCCGCACAGTCGGTCGATCAATGAAGAAAAAGGGATTGAAGAAGAGCGCCGCCTCGTTTACGTGGGCATGACGCGGGCGCGAAAGTCTCTCACTCTCACTCGCGCCGTGTACCGCCGCGTTTTCGGAAACGAACAGCAGTTGCGCGCTTCCCTGCCCTCGCGTTTTCTTGCGGAAATCCCCAGTGAACTTGTGGACACGGTGCGCGGCTCGCTGGCGGAGATCGGCGAAACGCGCCGCTACGAGCCCGATCCGGAATACTCGTATTCTTCCGAGGAATTTCTTCGCCGCGTTCGCGGAGTCCAGAAACCGGCCCCCGCGCCTCGGCGCACTGCCGGCCCACCCTCCTTTGGCCGTGCAAACGCAAAGCGCGCCGGCGACGCAAACCCCATGCTCGGCCGAAGAGTGCGGCATCCCAGCTACGGCGTCGGAACCATCGTGGGCGTCGAAGGCGACGACGAAGACCGCCGCGTTTCCGTCAGCTTTCCCGGACGCGGCACAAAAAAATTCGTCGAGCGCTACGCGCAGCTAGAGCAGGCTTAAAGAAGCGCCGCTTCTGAACACAAAGGCGTCCCGCAGGTTGCGCCCTGGGGCGTCTCGGGGTACATTGAGGCTCGCCTATATTTCTCAACTCAGCATTATATGGCTCAACTCCGCCGGCTTTCGGGGGCGCGATCGGAGAAGATGAGTGGCGTCGCAACTCTTCCGTTGTAAGAGTATTGATCAGCTTCTGGCCGATTCCGAAAATGCTGAAATCCGGCTAAAAAAGTCACTTGGATGGCTGAGCCTGACCTCGCTTGGCATCGGCGCGGTCATCGGTTCGGGAATCTTTACCATCATCGGCACGGCGATTGCTGGCCAGAAATTTCAAGCCTCTTCCATCCTCAATGCCCCGCTCTTGGAATACTTGATTCACCATTCCGCCTCGTTTGGGCGTCCCGGCGCCGGGCCCGCGATCGCGCTCTCTTTTACACTGGTCGCCATCGCGTGCGGTTTCGCATCCGTTTGCTACGCCGAGCTCGCAGCAATGATTCCGATTGCGGGCAGCGCCTACACTTACACTTACGCCACCATGGGCGAACTCATCGCCTGGATCATCGGCTGGGACCTGATCCTCGAATACGCCGTCAGCAACATGGCCGTAAGTGTGGGCTTTTCTCAGCACGTCGTGAATTTGTTGGATTGGTTCGGCGTTCACCCCAATCCCCGCTGGATTTCTCCGGCATACCTTCCCAGCGGACTTTCCGACCTCGAAGGCAACATGCTCTACTCCCCCGGCTGGCATTTCGGCTTTAACTGGCCCGCATTCATCATCGTCATGCTTCTTACGGTTCTTCTGGTTCGCGGGATTCGCGAGTCCGCGGAAACGAACAACGTGATGGTGCTGCTCAAAATCGTCGCGATTCTCGTGTTCGTTGGCTTCGCCTCGCGATTTATTCAACCCGCCAACTGGCACCCGTTCGCGCCCAACGGCTGGCCCGGAATTCTGACCGGCGGCTCCATCGTGTTTTTCACTTACATTGGTTTCGACTCCGTATCCACGGCCGCGGAGGAATGCAATCGCCCGCAGCGCGATTTGCCTATCGGCATCATCGCGACGCTGATTATTTGCACGATTCTCTATGTTTCGGTCGTCGTGGTGCTCACCGGTTTGGTTCGCTGGGATACGCTGATTGATGATGCGGCGCCAGTCGTCAACACGCTGAAACGCCTGCACATTTCCGGCGTTCGGCTGATCGTCCTGATTGGCGCGCTCACGGGCATGATCTCGTCGCTGCTTGTCTTTCAGATTGGCCAAGCGCGTGTCTGGTTCGCCATGTCGCGAGACGGCCTTTTCCCGAGAATTTTTGGGCGCGTTCATCCGCGCTATCAAACTCCGGATTTCTCTACCTGGATCGCCGGTTTGGTCGTGGGAATCCCCGCGGGTCTTTTGGACATTGGAACCTTCGCGGATCTTTCTAACATTGGCACCCTTTTTGCCTTCGCGCTGGTCGCTGGCGGCGTTCTGATTCTCCGTTACCGGGAACCCGATCGTCATCGGACTTTCCGCGCGCCGGGAGGACCCATTGCCCCCGTCTTGACGATTCTGACGTGTGTGCTATTAATGGCCGGCCTTCCCATCATGAACTGGATCCGTTTCTTCATCTGGATGGCCATAGGACTTGTGATTTACTACAACTACGGGCGAAAACGAAGCACACTGCGACTGGCAAAACAGGCTTAGGGTATTCGGATGCGGCGGCGGAGTCACAATCAACGTTGCAGGCACGCGGTCTTGGCCTTCGGCATCGTCTCGTTTTTGTTTCTTCCTCAGAATTCCTGGGCGTGGGGCAGAAATGCGCACAGGCTTATTATCAATAAAGCGGTGGATACGCTCCCAGGCGACGTTCGGGCCTTTTTTGAAGCTGGACGCGGCTCGCTCCTGCAGCACGTGACCGATCCGCTCGATGCACTGGCGAAGAATCCCGCCGATCGCCGCAACGCTTTCATTGCCCTCGACAAATACGGCCGTTTCCCTTTTGAAGCCCTGCCGCGGAGCTACAAAGCGGCGGTCACGAAATTTGGCAAAGTGAAATTGGATGCGAACGGCCTTCTGCCGTGGCAAATCGGCGTCTATAGTGAAAAACTGACCAACGCGTTGAAAGCAGGAAAATGGGACGAAGCCAGGGTCGATGCGGCGATCCTCGCGCATTACGTCGCGCAAGCGCACGACCCTTTCAGCACCACCGATAATTTCGACGGCCGCTTGAGCGGCCAGGCCGGAATTAACGAGCGCTTCGGCAGCACGCTGATTGACCGCTACTCTTCTTTTTTCCCCATACGTCCCAACGACGCTGCTTTCATCAGCGATCCGACCGACCATGCGTTCGATGCCTGCCTCAGCGCGCATCGCTGGTTGGAATCCATTCTTCTGGCGGACCGCAATGCGCTTCGCGGAGAAAATTCCTACACCGATGAATACTACGATCGCTTTTACAATGAAGCGGGAGCCATTTTGATCCGCCAGCTCTCCGACGCAGCGACCGATGTGGCATCTTTCTGGCTCACCGCCTGGAACAACGCGGGCCGCCCTGCCCTTCCGCATTAATTTTGAGGATGACCTCGCCTCCGCTCTCTCCGCGAATCGATTCCCTTCCCAAGGCCGAACTTCATTTGCACCTGGAGGGCGCTATTCAGCCGGCCACGGCGCTCGCGCTGATGGCGCGTTACGACGTTCGTGCAACGGAGCAGGAGGTGCGCCAGCGTTATGCCTTCCGCAATTTCCCGGAGTTCCTCGAGACGTTTAAGTGGCTCACATCGTTTTTGCGCGAGCCGCAGGACTACGCCCTGGCCGCCACGCAGCTCGCGGAGCAATTGCTGGCGCAAAATGTCGTTTACGCCGAAGTGACGCTGTCCGTCGGCGTTATGCTTTTGCGGAGGCAGCGGCCGGAAGCAAGCTTTGAAGCTGTGCTTCGCGCCACCGAACCGTTCGAGCGCCGGGGCCTGCGTCTCCGGTGGATTTTTGACGCGGTGCGGCAATTCGGCGCGGAAGCGGCGATGGCTGTCGTGGAATCCGCCCGGAGTTGCGCGTCGAATGCGATTGTCGCCTTTGGCATCGGGGGCGACGAACTGCAAGTGCCCACGGCGGCATTTCGCGCCGTGTACGAGCGCGCGTCCGAAATTGGATTGCATCTGTTGATGCACGCCGGCGAGGTCGGCGGCCCGGAAAAAATCCGCGAAGCCATCGAATTGCTCGGAGTGGAGCGCATCGGCCATGGAATCGCTGCGATCCATGATCCGGCGCTGATGGACCTCCTTGCCGAACGCAAAATCCCGCTGGAGATTTGCCCGCAGAGCAACGTCAAGACCGGCGCGCTGGCTCGCCAACTTGCCCGTGACGACGTGCGAATCGAAGATCACCCGCTGCCCGCGCTGTTCCGCCACGGGATACCTGTTGTCCTGTCCACCGACGACCCTGGGCTGTTTGATACCACGCTTCGCGGCGAATATGCCCTCGCCGCGCAGGTGGGCTTGCAGGAAACCGAGTTGGAAGAAATCTGCTCGATGGGATTCCGGTACGCCTTCGGAAGAAGTGGCGAGTGACGAGTGGCGAGCCAAAGAAAAAGAAAGCATCGCGCAGAGGCGCAGGGAGCGCTGAGGGGCGAGGTGATTTGAGCCTGGAGGGGGTATCTCCCCCCCACCTTTTTTTGGAACTGCGCATTCTAAAGGGGTTACGGAGCGTTTGAAGGTTGAACGTTTGAGGGTATGCAAGTTGAAGCGGGGGTGCGTACCTACACCGAGGGCATTTTGTATGGTTAACAAAACAAAGAGGTTACAAAATTTGATTGTTGGAAGTGATGGAAAACAAAGGGCGAGCCAAGGGCGCTGGCAGGTTGGTTTAGCTGACGGCAAGCCAGGAGGAGCGCTCAGACGGGTCTGGCGAAGTTGGCAGCGGGAAATCACAACTCGTGCTAACACTAATTACTTAATCTGTTAAGTACTTTACAGTACTTATACTTGGAGAATAGACACGCGGATTCGAACAGGAATGGCGTAAGAGAAAGAAAACACAGGGGTAGAGCGCGCTGAGAAGCCGACGAAATTCTGGAACTGGAAGGGGAGGAGGACGCGAGACAGGCCCCAACCTTCGAGCCAAAACCTCCAGGTAGACAAGCGCTACCTGGGGCACGCGGCTGTGCAAACTCCCACCTTCAGGCATCTTCGGGATAACAGAGCCACTTACCTTTCCTTCGTTGCGGATTCCGGGTGATTTGGACAAACTGCATCTCCTCGAGCGGCAGACGTTCGACGGGGTCGCTGGCTTCGGCGGCGTTTTTGAGACGGTTGAGGTCGGCCACGATGGCAGCGTCCTTAGATTTATCACGCGGCACCCTTTCTGCCTTTATCTGCCTCCACCGGGGCAAGTGCTTATCCCAAAGTTGAGTAACGAGGAATGAAGGGTCTTCGGGCGGGTCGGGAGCGAAGTTGTAAAAGCCGGAAACCTTCACGTCGTCCGGCAACTCGGCGTAGTGGCTATCGAGCTTTCGGAGATCTGCCTTCAGTTCGTCGCCCACGATAAAGCTCTGGTCGTCTCGGAGAAAGAGCGGTACCACGCGCTTGTGGAGGTTATCGTTTGAAAGAAATACTTGGCAGAAGGGCAGGTAATACAGATAGGCAATATCAACCTTGTTGTCGGCTTTGCCTGCCGGACGCACCCGGGAGATCAGGTCCGCCGCCATGGCAAGATTGAAAAACAGGTCCACGCCGTATAAATGCCGGAAATACGGCGTGAACTCCCGTATCGAGGGATCGCCGGCGTTTCCCCATCGGGCGAGAATCTCCGCTATCCGGGGTAATGGGATTCCGAAGAGGTTGAGGCCAAACTTCAGCGCGGCTTCTTGGGATGAACCGTCGAAGTAGGCGTCGGCAAGAATCTTCGCCTGCGTGACATTTTTCGGCTTTCCCAGAGGAAACCAGTTTTGGAAAAACGAATAGGAATGTTCGTGGTCAAGGCCGCATAGGTTTCGGCGCCATTGTTTTGCGATTTGCCGCTCAACGTCGAGGAACTCCCGGTTGTACCAGCGCTCTAGGGCTTCCTCCTCGGGCGTTTTTTCAAAATAGATGCCTCGCTTTCCGTCGAGTTCGACGACCTTCCCGAAGTCGCGGGGAATCCGGCCGTCCAAGGGAATATGCTGGCCGTAAAGGTCGCCGCCGAGGATTTTTTCATGATGGGCGCACGCCGTCGCCTGCATGTCGGGGGTCTTGAGCGCGAGATGTCCGACGACTTCCTCGGGCGTCCTGCCCTTGCCTACTTCTTTTTCGAGGTCCGCGAGGGTTTCCGCGAAAAAGAGGGGTGTGATGTTCGTCATGAAAAAATTGTCGAGCCAGTTGCTTTCGTCCAGGCTCAGGGCCTGGAGCGCCGACTTATCGAAAATAAGTATCGGACCGGCTGGCATGAGCCATGATACCGCGGGTGCCGTATCCTCAACAGGCTGAGACGGCTTCGCGTAGCGCACCCTTTCGAGTTTCGTATTTCAGTGGTGCGGTTTTTGTCTCCCGGTAGATGAGAGGCTCCATCCTTGGATCCGCGAGGGGCACTCCTACCTATGGACTGCAGTTCGACACGACGCGAGTCACTTTACCAATCACAGACAGCTCCTTGAACTCTCCCGTGGGTACCCCTTTGATTTGTGTAGTAGAGCAGGCACGGTGCCTTACGCCCCAGAGCACGTCCTCCAGGCACTGACTTGGAGACTTCGTGGTCTGGAACGCATCCTTTTGCAGAAATTGTGAATCAAATCGAATGTCCCGGCCAGAAGGTTTCGCGCGCCCAACTCCTCTTCAACTAGTGACAGTTCGATAGGAGAAGACGGCGACGTGACGTAAAGTCGCCGCTACGGGGCGGCGCCGCGATGCACTCCGCCCACCTTTGAAAGTCGTTGGCAGCCGCCAGGAAGCAATCCCCTTTCCGCTTGGCGGCCTTTGCAAAATCGCTGAGAGGTAATCCACAATGAAGCAATTCGTTTTTAGTTTCTCGGCAGTGCTCCTGCTCACGCTTGTTCCTGTTCGCGCGGCCTCTGCTCAGGGCTGGTGGCGGCACACTGGTCCTGGTCCCATGGGCGCAGGCGCGGACACACATGCGCAATGGCCAAAGTGGCCAAAGCCGCACATTGGAAGGTCACATCAGGAGAAGCTCACGCCGCTCTATACTTCGCCCAAGTCCGTAGGGTGGTGGCACAAGAGTCCTGCGGCGATGGGGGCGGGCGCGGACACGCACGCGCAATGGGTAAAGTGGCCAAAGTGGCGCATCAGCAGGTCGCATTACGAGAAGCTCACGCCGCTTTATACTTCGCCCAAGTCCGTAGGGTGGTGGCGCAAGAGTCCTGGGCCGGTGGGGGCGGGCTCGGGCAACGCTAACCCTTGATACCGAAGGTAAAGAGGGATTTCTCCGCTCCGGCGAAAGGCACGGAGCGCAAAACCGCGCCTCAGGCTGCGGAAGACTATCGGTCGGCAAAGGAAATCGAGTTAGTCTGACCGCTCGCGCTGGTGACTGTCGCACTGTAAATCTTCATCCCAGGAATAAAGCCTAATTCGCCGGCGGCGGGGGCCTGGACCTTAATTGTATGTCTGTCGGGTGAAGAAAGGTTTTCTACGACAGCAGAGCCAATCTGCACCGTGTTCCCTGTTGGCGTGAAACCGCTGCCTCGGACGGTGATCGTATCGCCCACCGAGACGAGATAATTGGGATAAAGAAGCAAAATCGAAACTGGTCCGAGCTTCGGCGCGATCACCCTAAAGGGCCGGGATTGCTGCTGATTCCCCATCCGCTGAAGTAGGAACCAAACCAAACGGGCTGACGGCCGGACGGGAAAGTACAGCCATTGCCCGCCTTTGAACGGTCGGTATACAGACATGATGGAGTTGTTCAACGGGATTGGGCATCCCCCGCGAAGCGGTGTGCAACCCCGTTGCTTTCATCGTGAGAAAGGTGGTGGACGATGGACTCATTGGATTCCGTTTGGCTTGGCATGAAGCTTGGTGTGGCAATGATTGGGATGGTGATGATGCGCTTTCTTTGGCGTGGAATATGGCGCAGCAAACGTGCAGATGATCACAAGAACAGATAAGCCTTGCGCCGCCCAATGCAAGTAGCATTTGAGGGAACTTGGGTTATGATGGGCGCCAAACTGCAACAAGGGCATCGCTGGGCAACGCTGCACCGTCGGAGCGCAGCATTGCATCGAACTCATGATGCGCGTCCTACTTCTAAGTTTGAGCAACGATTCTCTTGAGGCTGTCGAACTTGCCTTGGCAGGGCAAGGGTATGAGATCACCATAGAGAGCCGGCTGACTCCCGAAGAAGTCCTCGCTCTATCCCCCGAAGTTCTGATAACAGAAGCAACTCCTTCTGACCTGAGCTGCTGCGGGCTCATCACGCAGGTCAAGTCCCAACCCGACACCGCGCCAACCATCAAAGTCGTAATGATTGTTCATGGAGGCGCCTTGGAGCGAGCCCGCGCCTTGGACCTTGGCACCGACGACGTCATTTCGTTTCCGTTCGATGGCATGGAATTCGCTGCCAGGGTCAGAACTCAAGCCCGGGGGCGCAAGCCGGAAGAAGAGCTAAGGACCATGCTCAAGTATGCCGCACAGAGAGAACGGTACGCGGATATAGCCGTTGAATCGCTGAGCGGGGATGTAGAAAGAAAACGCCGCTGGCTGATTCCCGGACTTCTTACATTAAGCGCTCTAACGGTTCTCGCTGCCGTGTTCATCGGCCTTGCGACCCGTAGCAGCCGCAAAGCGACGCTACAACTGCGGGCGGAAATCGCTCGACTGACCAGCGGTCTGCATCCCCAAGACGATCTGTTGCAGCGCGCGCAGCGAGCGCGCGGTTCGATTGAAGCGGACGCGCGCGCTCCATCGGTGACGCGCGATTCCCTGAAGGCGCAATCCGAAGATCTGCGGAAGAAAGTGGCCACGGCGGATGGCCCGGACGCCGACGCCCTCAAGAAGCAGCTGCTTGAAACTCAGAGTCGCCTAGCCCTGCTGGAAAAAGAAGGCAATATTGCCGAAACGATTGTCCAAAAGTATGGACCCAGCGTGTGCCTGCTGCACGTGGTCGTGGAATTCCGCGACAAACAGTCAGGCAAATCGCTTCAG
>QHYL01000568.1 GCA_003224105.1 Acidobacteriota bacterium
CAAAGCACAGCTCCATGCTGTCGGGCTTTTCCGCAACGGGCAAGTTCACGCGGCGGGCGAGCGCGCGCACTTCGTCTTTGGTCAATTCGCCGAGAGGAAACTCGCTGCGCGAAAGCTGTTCCTGCGTGAGTCCCCACAAAAAATAAGACTGGTCTTTGGAATCGTCGCGCGCGCGAAGCAATTCCCATCGCTGCGTTGCGTCATTTCTCCGAACACGCGCGTAGTGACCGGTGGCGAGACGCTCCGCGCCGATTTGCCGCGCCATGCGAAGAAGCGGCTCGAACTTCACGTCGGTGTTGCAGTTGGTGCAGGCTATGGGCGTGCGCCCGACGAGATATTGATCCACAAACGGCCGCACCACGCGCGACTCGAACTGTTCCTCGAAATTCACGACGTAGTGCGGAAAATTCAGGTGCCGCGCGACGGCTTTCGCGTCGTAGACGTCATCAATCGAGCAGCAGCGATGCTGGGCGGGGCCATCGCCTTGCAGTTCGGGCAGGCGGCGCTGGTTCCAGAGTTGCATGGTGAGACCGACCACCGGCCGTCCTTGCTGCTGGAGGAGCGCGGCGACGGTGGAAGAGTCGACGCCGCCGGACATGGCGACAGCGACGAGGCCGGGCTGCGTTTCTGCGCGTTCTGGAAGGGTGTCGAATTGGGTCGCAGCGTTCATGGAGCAAATTTCATTGGGCGACGGCCTTTTGGTACGTCGGGGAAAGCTGGCGGAGTTGGGCGACAGCGGCGGGAACGACCTGCAAGGCAAAATCGATGTCGGCCTGCGTGGTCTGGCGGCCGAGACTGAAGCGCAGGCTGGCTCGCGCTTCCTCGGCAGGCAAGCCGATGGCGGTGAGGACGTGCGAGGGTTCCACGGCGCCGGAAGAGCAGGCAGCCCCCGTGGAGCAGGCAAGACCCTTCAGATCGAGCGCGATAAGGAGCGCTTCGCCTTCGACGCCGGGAAAAACGAGATTGGCGGTGTTGGGCGTGCGCGGAGCGCGGGCTGCGTTGATGCGCGAATGCGGCACGCGGTGCAGCAAGCCGTGCTCGAGTTGATCGCGAAGGGCGCTCAGGCGTTTGGCGTCATTCGCGAGCGTTTGGCGCGCAATTTCCGCGGCTTTGCCCAAGCCGACGATGCCGGCGACGTTTTCCGTGCCAGGGCGCATGCCGCGCTGATGATGTCCGCCATAAAGAAGCTGCTTCAAGCGAGTTCCGCCACGCACATAGAGCGCGCCGATACCCTTGGGCGCGTACAACTTGTGGCCGGAAAGCGAGAGCAGGTCGAGCTGGAACTGATTCACGTCGATGGGAAGCTTCCCAGCCGATTGCACAGCGTCGGTATGGAAATAAACGTCGGCATCCTTGGCAATGCGGCCGATTTCTTCGACCGGCTGGATGGCGCCCATCTCGTTGTTGGCGTGCATGATGGTGATGAGCGCGGTTTCCTTGCGAATCGCGCCGCGCAAGTCTTCAAGGTCGATCAAGCCGTCCTGGTCCACGTGAAGATAGGTGACGTCCACGCCTTGCTTTTCGAGCGCCTGGCAAGCGTTAAGGACCGCTTCGTGCTCCACGAAGGAGGTGATCACGTGCGGTCGAGACTTTGAGGCGTTTGCAAAGGACCCAGTGATGCCGAAGATGGCGTGATTGTCGGATTCGGTGCCGCCGCTGGTGAAGAAAATCTCCTGGGGGCGCGCGCCAATCAGTGCGGCGACTTGCTCACGCGCGGTTTCGACGGCGGCGCGAGCCTTCTGGCCGAACGTGTGGATCGAGGAAGCGTTGCCAAATTCGCCAGAGAAATAGGGGAGCATGGCGTCGAGCACTTCGGGCTCGACGGGCGTGGTGGCGTTGTAATCGAGGTAGACGCGGTTCATGGGTTCCTACTGATGATACTCGATGTAAGGCGCTTTTGCGTTTGCCAAGACGGCGAGCGCGAGTGGGTGGGGTGAGTGAGGGAAGAGGATAGGCGGAGAAATCCAGAGCCGGGGGGGTATCGTAAGTGTGGCAAACAAAGGACTTGCGGAAGCGTGTTTTTGGAAGTGTGGCAATGATTGGACTTACAGGCAGATTTTTCGGATCTGTGGCAAACAAAGGAGTTAGCTTCCATAGCCTGGGGTTAGACGTTGGAGGCTGGAGGGCATCGGCAAGAGAGACCTGTCGCGAGGCAGGGGTTAGAAGTACGCGCGGAGAGGCATCATCGCAGTTGCCGGGCAGCGGAAAAGAATCGTGCCGCTGAAACGAAACCAGTGTACCACAATATAAAATTTTAGTCAAGGAAACTCTAAGTGGATTGTTTTCTGGCGGATAGGGGTGGCCTCGAAGGCGACAGGATGGCGGGAGGCTGAAATCATTCCAATCTTCAAAGAAATGTGAACGCGAATTGTCAGGATTGGATGTTTTCGCTCTCTTTACGAGCGCCGGGCGAGGAAGGGAAGCGCCAGGTGCGGAGATTGACGGTGTAAAGGGCGATGCAGAAGAGATTGGCGGGAATGAAGCCGAATTGGGCGGTGCGAACGCCGATCACGCAGACGACGGCGCTGTTAATGGCGGCGACGACCCAGCCCTGCCAAAGCTTCTTGCCAAGCAGGATGGCGCCGAGAACGGTCAAAACGCAGGAGATGTAGTCCAAACGAATATTTTCGAGCATTCTAGTCCTGTTGTGTAAGCGCCGGACCCCGTCCAGGGAGTGATTCTCTTGGATCAGGCGGCCGCCTCGTGAAATGTTGTTCCATTGACGAAGGTTCTTGCCCGGAGCGTGTTAGTTGGCGAAGGGCCGTCTGGGGATCTAGATGGCTTCCGGCGTCACTTTTTCCCATGAGAGGGATAGGCAATTCGACAGCCACTCGCGGGGGCACTGAGAGGGAGGGGATCGTTTCAGGAGTTCCCGCTAAGTGCTTGTTGTGCAGGCGGTTACGAGGTCTAGCGGAGCG
>QHYL01000569.1 GCA_003224105.1 Acidobacteriota bacterium
CTCTTCGCGAAGAGGGCTAGTACCAAGCGGAAGTTTCCGCAGAAGCGTTGCCTCACCCGGACACGCGCCAAATGGATATTGTCGTTCACGTGAAACCGGGACCGCGCGCGCACGTTTCCGGCATCCAATTAAAGAATGATACGACATACAAAGACGCGAACATCCTGTCGCGGTTCAAGATGAAACCCTGTCAGGACATCACCTCGGCCCGGCTACAGCGTGGGACCGAGCGCGTCAGGAAATTCCTGGCGAAAAGGGGGCACCTTAGCTCGCGGGTCACGATCCGGCGAGGCGAATACGACGCGGCGAAGAACGCCGTCCCGATTCTCCTCGAAGCAACACAAGGGCCGCGCCTAGAAGTCTCCGTCAGTGGCGCGAAGTTTTCAGGCTCCGAACTCAAGAAACTGATACCCATTTACCAGGAGGGCGCGGTCGACCCTGACCTGCTCGAAGAAGGGAAGCGCAACATTCGTGAGCGTCTGGAGCGCCAGGGATATTTCGACGCCGACGTAAGCTACAAAATCGGGATGCATGAGGTGAAAACCAGCGCCTGGCAAGGGACTCAGGAAGCCATCACTTACACCGTTGAACGCGGCGACAAACACAAGCTTGTGGGAATCGAGATCACCGGAAACAAGTACTTCGACACGGAATTGCTGAAGAGCCGTCTGCAAATTTTCCAGGGGGCGTTCGGCTCGCCGGGACGTTTCAGCCGGCGCCTCGTGGACACGGACGCGCAGTCCATGCAAACCCTATACCAAGCAAACGGTTTTCTGGATGCAAAGGTCGCGCCGGATGTCGAAGACAATTACAAAGGTAAGGAAGGAGACTTATTCATCGCCTTCGCGGTTCAGGAAGGCAGGCAGACGCGAGTGGCTTCCCTGGCCATTGAGGGCATTCGCGCTTTCAAAGAAGAAGAGCTGCTGGGTGTAACCGGGTCAACTCCCGGGCAGCCGTACTCCGATTTCGGCGTAACTGCGGACCGTGACAACATTCTCGCTCTTTATTTCAACGAGGGTTTCCCGGAAGCCACCTTCTCCGCGACGGCCGAACGTGTTTCGCCGTCGAGCGCAGCGAACGCGACGCAGCAAGAAACGCCCCCAAGTTCTCATAACGGGTCGTCCCCACCGGCACAAAAAAAGGAAGAACAAAAGAAGGAGGCCAAGCTCCCAGCGGAACAAGCCGAAGCCGTGCGCCTCGTCTACCACATTCAAGAAGGCCCTCAAACGCGCGTCCGCACCGTTTTGATCAGCGGCTACGCACACACTCGCCCCGGAGTGATTCGCAGGGAAGTGCGCATCAAGTTGCAGGAGCCTTTGCGCGAAGGCGACGTGGTCGAATCCCAACGCCGCCTATACAACCTCGGAATTTTCAACCGCGTCACCATCGAACCCCAGAATCCCACCGGAACCGGCGTGGACAAAGACATAGCGGTTCTCGTCGAAGAAGCCAAGCGCTACACGCTGGCCTATGGTGGCGGCTTTGAAGTGCAGCGGCTGGCTAGCACCACCAATCCCACCAGTGGACAGATTGAGGCGGCCCCACGGGGAATTCTGGAAATCAGCAAACTCAATTTGACTGGGCGCGCGGACACGCTTTCCTTTAAGCTGCGTGGCAGCACTCTCCAGGGCCGCGCCCTACTCGGTTATTCGGACCCCAATACCTTTGCAAACCCCCATCTTAGTTTTCAGGCCACCGCCTTCGCCGAGAAGACTCGCGACATCAACACCTTCACAGAACAACGCAACGAAGGCTCGGTGCAACTGACCGATCAAGCGAGCGCGTTGACCACTGTCCTGCTTCGCTACGCCTTCCGCCAGGTGCGCGTCTCCGACCTGAAAATCCTTAGCCAGGAAATCCCCCTCTTCAATCAGCCCACGCTAGTCTCGCAATTCGGCGTCACGTGGCTCCGTGACTCGCGCAACAATCCCGCGGACGCCACAAAGGGCAGCTTCAACAGCGCCGATTTTGGCGTGGCCGACACCTACTTGGGTTCCAGCGCAAGTTTCCTGCGGTTCTTTTTTCAAAACTCCACGTACCACCCCATCAAGCGTCGGTTCAGCTTCGCGCGATCCATGCGCTTTGGGATTCTTGCGCCCTACCGTGACACGGTTTCTCTTAGTTTTCCCGCCCCCACCACGCCGCCTCTTCCCACCGTAATCCCTTTGCCGGAACGCTTCTTTGCCGGCGGCGGAACGTCTCTTCGCGGCTTTGCGCTGAATCAAGCCGGCCCGCGCGACTCGATCACCGGCTTCCCCGTCGGCGGCCAGGCCATGCTTGTGCTCAATCAGGAGTTTCGATTCCCCCTGCGCTTGCCGTTCATTGGAACGTCTCTCGGGGGAGCCTTCTTCTACGACGGCGGCAACGTGTACAGCCGCCTGAGCCGCATTTCGTTTCGGACGAATCTGCCAAGCCCCACGTTTGCGCTCCAAAATCCTTCGCAGTCTCCGAGCCCCACCAATGTGCCCATGTGCGTGACGAATGTTCATCGTGCCCATTCCCTGTCCCTCGAATACGCCCAGTTGCGTTGCCGGTTCGCTTGGCCAAAGGAGCACGCGCCTCCCCTGGTTTCAAATCTTTTTCAACTTGGGGTCCACCTTCTGATGAGCGGCCTCCTCACTCGCGTAGTTTTCCTGGCGGCCGCCATTGCAATTGCGCCTGCATGCATTCCTGCGCAGGAACAAGAGGTTGTGGACCGCATCGTCGCGCGCGTTGAAAATGACGTCATACTGTTGAGCGACGTTCGCGCCCTCAGCCGTTACCAGCAATTCCTCGATGGCAAGTCGGAGACCGATGCCCAGATTCTTGACCGCCTCATCGATCAGTGGATCGTTCGAACCGAGGCGGACGTCTCGCATTCGTCGCGTCCTTCCGAAGCGGACGTCGACCGCGGTCTGAGCCGCGTCCGGAACTCGTTTGGCTCCGAACAGGAATACGAAGCGAGAAGGAAGCAGGCAGGCCTCAGCGAGCAGGATGTGCGCGCCATGGTGGCTTCGCAGCTCTACTTAAGCAATTATCTCGACTCCCGTTTCCGCCCTGCTGTGCAGATCGATCCAAAGGAAATTGAAGATTTTTACCAGACCGCGATCGTGCCCCGCGCCAAGGCCCGCGGCCAGGAACCGCCCACGCTCGATGCCGCGCGCGACACCATCCAAGAAGCGCTGATTCAGAACGGCATCAATCAGCAAGCCGAGCAATGGCTGAAAGAAAGCCGGCTGCGCCTCCACGTGGAGACGTTTTTAGACGAGGTGGCGAAATGAACGGAAGGCGCCGCCACCCCATTTGGACCTGGATCATTCATACACCCTGGGTGCTGGCCGTTCTCGCGTTTTTGGGCCTGATGATCTTCTTCGGTAGCGGAGCTGGCAACCCCCTTATCCAGCGTCTCTTGATGGCCCGCCTGGAACACGCGACTGGCGGAAAAGTCGAATTCCGCGCCATGTCCATCCGCTGGCTCGTTCTGCGTGTGACCCTCGATCATCTGGTGATTCACGGCAGCGAGCCCGCTGGTGTCGAGCCTCTTTTTACTGCCGACGAAGTCCAGGCTGCGCTAAAGATCGATTCTTTTTGGGGCAGACGAGTTTCCCTGAACGAGCTCTTGGTTCAAAAGCCGAAGCTCCATATCGTTGTGGCAAAGAATGGCGCCACTAATGTTCCGTCGCCCCGGCGCCCCGCTTCCACCAAGCGGCCATGGAACGACGCCTTGTTCCAATTGCGTATCCATCGGCTATTGCTCGCGGATGGCTGGGTTCTCTACAACGATGTCAAAACCCCCATCACTGTCCACGGCGGAGACCTGCGCTTCTCGCTCGATTCGGCCGGCACGCCAGAACGCCCATTGTATGTGGGCAATTTGGAATGGCAGACCGTCGAATTCACTTCCAAGCGCTACGTCCCGCTTCCCGTGGGCGTTACGGTAAAATTCTCGCTCTCGCCTGATGGCTTTACCCTCGAGCAAGGCGTCTTCAGCGCAGGCCATTCCCGTGTGGATGCCATCGCGGAGATGAATGGCTTCGCAGACCCGAAGTGGAATTTCCGTTACCGTGGATGGGTGGAGCTTGCCGACATTCGCGACACCCTGCGCGATCCCAATGTGCCGGCCGGGCGCGTCGACCTTCACGGTGAAGGACAATGGTCGAAAGATCAGCTCAAAGGCACCGGCAATTATTCTTCGCAAGACATCGCTTTGCCTTACGAGATTTTTCACGCCAACGGCCTTGTCAGCCGCGGCGCCTATCACATGGACAAAACCGGTCTCGAAATTCCCGATTTCTTTGCTGGCGCGTTTGGCGGCAGCGTGACGGGACGCGTGGACATGCTGTGGGACGGATTGAAATTCCGGGCCAAAACTCACGTCGACGGCATGAAATTAGCGCCCATCCTGCCGTGCATCGAACACCGCAATTTCCCGGTGGACGAGTTGCACTGGGACTCCCGCATTTCGGCAGACTCCGTTGAAACCTGGAGCGGCCCGTTCCGCCACTTCGAAATCTTTGCAAAAACCTCCTGGGACTACCCAGACCAGCTTGCCGAACATCATCAGCCGGTCCGCGGCTCCTGGCAGCTCCACTACCGTTTTGATCCCGGCACGCTGCTGATCTCTCCCGGTGGAGAATTTGAGACCCCGTCTTCCCACGGAACCATCGACGGCCTCCTCGCTCCGCATAATTCCGCGCTCAACGTTAAATTTGAGGCGCAGAATCTCGAACCTTACAAGGATTTCATCAACGGCGTGCGAGACGTCGCTCCTTCGTCTCAAGAGGCGGCTCAACCCATTTCCGGCGCTGTGAAATGGGATGGCAAGATTGCCGGCCCCTCCTCCGGCGCCTCGTTTCAAGGCCATGTCCGCGGAGAAAAGGCTCGTTACGATAGTGTTTTCCTGGATTCCTTCGAAGGCGATTTGACCTATTCGCCTTCGCAATTGATTCTGGCCAACGGAACCGCCCGCCGCGGACAAATGCAGGCCGTCATCGAAGCTAATCTGTCTTTGGCCAAATGGAATTTCCGGCCCAAAAACGACTGGACTGCCGACGTTAGTCTCGAAAAAGTTCCTACCGAAAGCCTCGAACAATTTCTCGGTATGTCCTACCCCGTGAAGGGGCTGTTGACCGGCCAGTTTCACGGGCGAGGCAACATCGCCAACGCGGAATTAAGATTCTTTCCGCCAGGCAAAGAGAACAGCCGTGGAGCCGGAATCATTACCGGTTCGGCGAGCTATCGTTTTGGCAGCCAAACCTTCTCGGCAGACCTGGTAGGCGCGGGTTTGCCGCTCGAAAACTTTGAAACATTGCAGTCGCGCCGCTTGCCCGTCGGCGGACAGTTGAGTTTTCGGATGAAGGCGGAGGGCTCCGCTCTCGCGCCCACCGGCGAAGGAACGTTTCGCGTCGTGGACCTCCGCGTCGGTCATTCGGTCATTGGCAGCTTCGAGGGCAATTTGAAATCAGATGGCGCCACCGCGCATCTCGAACTGACCTCCGCCATGGCCACGGGAGAAATATCCGGCGGTTATACGCTCACTCTGGCTGAGCCTTACAACTTGAACGGAAAGATTTCCATCAAGAACATCGACTTGGATCCTTTCCTGCTCACCGCTTTGCACCTGCAAAATTTCAGCGGCCATGCCAATGCCGACGGCGACATCGCGCTGAACGGCGCGCTTCGCCGCCCCGAGAGCATCTTGGTGGACGCGAATTTCTCCCGCATGGCCATGACTTACGCCAATGTCCACCTCGAAAACACCGGCGTTGTTCACTTCCGCTCCTCGCGGGATTCTCTCGAAATCGAGCCGGTTACTTTTCAAGGCAAGGACACGAATCTCCAGGTTGCGGGTTCCGTCCAGTTCGCGGGACGCCGCACTTTAGCCCTGCGTCTGAATGGCGGATTGGACCTTCGGCTCCTCAGCGGCTATGTGCCGGATTTGGATGCGCAGGGGTCGGCCCAGATCAACGCTTCCTTCGAAGGAACGCTGGATCGCCCCCGCATCACCGGGCGCGTGCATATTGAAAACGCCTCCGCTCGCGTCTCGGATTTTCCCACGGGGCTCAGCTCCATGCAGGGCGATCTGGTCTTCGACGCTACCCGCCTTTACTTTGAAAACGTCAGTGCGGAATCCGGTGGCGGCTCGTTGCACCTTACGGGCAGCGTCAATTACGCCGAGACTCCTCTCCGCTATGACATCAACGTTCGTTCCGATCGCGTCCGCATCCGCTATCCCGAAGGGATGAGCTGGCTGGCCGGAGGTACGCTCCGCCTCACCGGCACCACCAGCAATGCCGTCCTTTCCGGCCGCGTCATCGTCGAGCGCGTCACTCTCACTGAGGGCCTGCAGGTCGCGGGCATGCTGGTCTCGGCGAAGGAAGGAATCACTGGGCCCGTGACCACTTCTTCCTATCTGCGCAATTTGCAGTTTGACGTCGAAGGGCTCTCCGCGCCAGACGCCCGTATGGAATGGCCCGGCGCGCAACTCCAGGCCGACGCCGATCTTCGCGTCCGCGGAACCTGGGAGCATCCCATCCTGCTCGGACACATTCACATCCTGTCCGGTAATTTGAATTTTGCGGGCAACCGCTATCGCGTCTCGCGGGGCGATTTGAATTTTGCCAATCCCTTCCGCCTCGATCCCGTTCTCAACGTCGAAGCCACCACCACCATCCAGCAGTATGAAATCACTCTCAATTTCAACGGCCCTGCCAGCAAGCTCACCCTCGCCTATCGCTCGGACCCTCCCTTGCCCACCGACGACATTATTACCTTGTTGGCTCTCGGACAAACGACCGCGGAGTCCGCCGCCAGCCGCGGCGCTGGAACTTCGCCAAGCGGCACCGCCGGCGCCTCCGCCATTCTCTCGGAAGCCGTTTCCAGCCAACTGGGGGGACGGCTCGAGCGGCTGTTTGGCATCACTCGTTTTCGCGTGGATCCCGGCCTGGCCGAAGTCGGTTCCACAGGTTCGGAGCAAAACGCCGCCGCGCGCGTCACCGTCGAGCAGCAAATCGCCCGCAACCTCACCATCACCTACGTCTCTAACGTGAGTTCAACGCAGCAGCAGGTCATCCAAGTCGAGTACAACGTGGACCGCAACGTTTCCATCGTTGGCTTGCGCGACCAGAACGGCACCTTCGGCATCGACATTAAAATCAAAAAGCGCTTCTAGCCCGGATTTCTCACGAGTTCTGAATTGAGGCTGTGGAATGGTGGGGAGGCGGCTTGTTTTTGCAGCGGGAGCGATACAGCGGATTTTTGAAACGCTGAACGGCCACCCTGGCACGGGCAGCGATTTTTGCGCGCACTTCACGTGCAGGGCGGGACCACGGTTCTGGTTGGAGGTTCTGGTTCGATACGAGGCGGGCTTTTTCAGCAACGCA
>QHYL01000261.1 GCA_003224105.1 Acidobacteriota bacterium
CTTTTGAAGCCTGTCGCTTCGCCATTGACACGCTCAAGCGCACCGTGCCCATCTGGAAGAAAGAGTATTTCGAGGATGGCGCCGTCTGGGCCGATGGTGAACTGCCTCCCGCACCTGTGGCGACGCCGCGCGCGAAACCCGCATCTTAATTCCCAATGCTCACCCCAACGCCCCACGCCAGCCGAGTTATTTTCTTGGCCCTTACCGTTTTCCTGGCAAGCGGAATTGCCGCTACCCAGGACGACCCCAACCGCCCTCCCTGGGCGCAGAAATCCAAGCCCAAGAAGAATTCCTCCTCCAGAACCACGTCCAGCGCGAGTTCCTCTCCTTCTCCTCCGAATGGCGAGCCTGGCAAAATTGTTCAACCTACCCCGGCACCTCCCAAGGAAGAGTCTTCAGCGCCAACGGTCCAGGGCAACCGCATTCGCGTCAACGTCAATCTGGTTACTGTGCTGGTCAGCGTTCTCGACGAGCACAATCGCCCGGCCCCGGATCTGCCACGCGAAGCCTTTCAGCTTTTCGATGAAGGCAACGAGCAAAAAATTGACATCTTCGAGCCGGAAACTTCCCTGCCGCTCGACCTCGCGCTGATGATTGACGCGAGCATGAGCGCACACAAAGAAATCACGTTTGAGCAGGAAGCTGCAGCTCATTTCATCCGGCAGGTGGTACGGCCTGGAGATCGCCTGGCGGTTTTTTCTTTCGACGAGGATGTGACACAGCGTCCGCCGGGTTTTTCCGACAATGTCGCCGCTCTTCAGGCGGCAGTTCGCAAAATTCCTGACGGGGCCGGCACTTCCATCTATGATGCCGTGCTCTTAGCATCCCGCGCGCTAGCGAATCGTGGGGACGACCGCCGCCGCGTGATCGTCCTCGTAACTGACGCCGGCGAGACCACCAGCCACTCGGATTTCGACGCCGCTCGCAGAGAGGCCGTCGGCGCGAATGTGCTTCTTTACACGATCGTCATCCGTCCCGTGAAAAACGAAAACGGGCGCAACACCGGCGGCGAGCATGCCCTCGAAACCATGACCGATACCACCGGCGGCGCCATGTTTTATCCGGATACGCCCGCGGAACTTACCGCGATTTTTGACCGCATCGACCGCGAGCTTCGCACGCAATACCGCATGGCTTACTATCCCAATCCGCGCGGACCCGCGAACACGTATCGCTCCATCGAAGTGAAAGTCACGACTGGCAAGTACCAGGTTCGCCACCGCAAGACCTACCTCACAGCCCCGCAGTAAAGCACCCCGCCAAGGCAGTTCCATTCGCCTCGCATCGAGTAATGGCGCTTTAGCCAACGCAGTACTCTTGGCCTATGGCTTCTTTGCGATTCGAAACGGGAACATGCCGCTAGGGCCTGGTGTTCCCACGCCCCGAGGACGGTACGGAGATCATGCCCATCATCATGCAGCCAATACGAGTCGTAGCAACTCTGTTTTGGCTCGCGCTCACCATCGCACCTGGCTACGCCCAAGATCAATCTCAAGATCCAGCTCAACCTCAACCGCAGCCGTCCTTGGCGGATGTGGCGCGCCAGGCCCGCAAAGACCGGGAGAAGAACGCCGCTACGCCCAAGGCGGTCATCACCGACGAGAATATGCCTTCCAGCAAGGGTTTGACAGGGCTGGCGGGTGACCTCGGGAGCTCGCAGGGCGGAGTGGATAGTGGCGCAATGGCAAAGGCCCTGGCCAAAGTCGCAGAAGCGGAAGAAGGGCTCAGGAAATTGGAGTTGCTCGATCGCGCGACCCTGGCGAAGGCCATCTTGCTGGACAACGACGTGGACTTTCCCAATCGGCGGGCGTGGGAGGACAAGCTCTACGCCGCGAAGGAACACTACGTTTCACGCGAAGGCGAGCTGATTGTGGAGTTGAAACAGATTGTCTCGCAAATGCAGGCGTTGCAGAGCCAGAGCAAGTTGGACCCCAAAGATCCTCGGGCACAACAAATGAAGAGCAGACTCATGGAAATTGTGCAAGACGCTGTACGCACCGAACAGGACTATCGCGCCGTCGTGATGGAGGGGTGGGACCTTGCCAAGCAAGCAAAGCATTAGCGCACCCTTCATCGAGTTAGAGGAAAATCGGGCCCGCAAGGCGACTTCAAGTCCCCAGGACCAGCGGAACAGGGCTGTAGCCGCATTCCTCGATGGCCGCCGCTTGAAAGGGTACATTTACAATTTCTCCGCACAGAAAGACCGTTTCCGCCTTTTTCTTGAACAAGACACTCTCCAGCGCGAAGGTACCGACGTGCAAATGAAGGATTTGAAGGCCATTTTCTTCGCCAGGGATTTCGTCGGCAATAGCGAGTACACAGAATCTCAGACCCTGACTCCCCAGAATGGGGGCAGAAAAGCCGAAGTCACTTTTCGGGATGGCGAAAAACTCGTCGGCACCACGGACGCCTACAATCCGCAGAAGATTGGCTTCTTCCTCGTGCCAGCCGATCCACGCTCCAATAACCTTCGAGTCTTTGTCATCACTAAGAACGCCGCTCAATTTCGCTGGATTTAGCCCCTTCGCATCCCTAGCCCTGCCTTCTGTCCACATTTTTCAAGCCTCTGGAATGGGTTCGGGTCCCCACCTTACAAGGTTAGGGTCTTTACCCTAGAAGCTAATAGGGTATCCCCGGAATTGTTCTAACTACTGTTAATTCCTACACTTTGCCTAGCTACGTCAGCGCACGGGTAGAGAATCATGAGTACAGGAACCAGCCCCTGTTTCCCATGTGTAGCGGTAGGGGTAGCCCGTCCGTATGCAGCCCAAGGTGTTAATTATTTGCGAGCGTGCAGCGGAACGAGACACCATTCGTGTACTCGTTGGGACGATGGGGTGTCAGTGGATTCTTGCCTCGGGGATTCAGGAGGCCTTGACTCTGCTTGGACGAGAACGAACTTCCGCGGCCTTGCTCGAACTACCGGGCGCAATCTCCGACCCTGCCAAGTTGGAACAAGGTGTACGGGAGCTTCTGGTGCGCTTTCCGGGACGGGTTATCGTTTTGACGGATGGAGCACCGGGTCCTCTGACCAATGAGTTGATCTCCAAATATTCCATTCCTTCCGTGCAACGCGATCGATTGGCCGTGGATCTCTGGCCGCGTCTGGAGTCCATGGTTTATCCGCAACTCGGAAGCCGCCGCATCACCAGAGTGGCTCGCCTCGTCCTGGACACCTTCTTGCAACCCTTGCCTGCAGGCATCCGGGTCCTGCAACCTGATACTCGCCAGTTAGTCTACGAGGCCCCGGCTCTGACCGCCGATATTTCCTTTGAACGGTCTCCCAATTGCCCCCGCATAACTCTGTTGGGCCAAGTCCTGAGGACCAAAGAACCGCAGATTCCCCTGAACGGTGTTTCGGTCGTGCTCAAGAGCCGGAACGGCCCCCTCAATTTGAAGATGACAAACGAGGTCGGCGAGTTTTCGTTTGAATTCCAGGATGAACGCGCCGTATCTCTCGAAATTGAAGTCAGCCCGAATGAATGGGTATTGCTGATTACCCCTCCCCTGGACTGGGCTGGCAAAGCTAAGGATCAGGCGATGAGTGGATCTTGCATATCAAATGGTTTAACCAACGACACAAAGCTTCCTGGAAAAAAGGCAAGACTTGTATGAGATTGCGATGGCTGTGGGTCCCATTGTTTGTTTTTGGTTTGTGCAGTAATCCGGCAAAAGCAGACAATCGTGTCATAGTTCGGACCACGCTTGGCTTGCAGGGCCTTCAGGCCTTTTGCAATGCCCTTCCGTTGCTGCAAACCTGCACGGTAGTCGGAGGCCTGGACGGCGCACTCGGCCAGCTTTTCCTGATTACCACTCCGCTTGACCTTACCACTATCCTGAACCTGCTAGGCAGCACTGTGGGAATCGTAGATGCGGAAGCCGATCAGTTGCTGAATCTGGTCGGCGGCCAGAATCAAGTAACCACGCCTCCCGCAGGTCTGTCTGACACGACCCCAGTGAATTATTCCGGCTCAACCGTGTGGAATGGTTACGTAAGCCAGCCCGCGGCAAACATTGTGCGTGTGTCCGCAGCTCAAACCACGTTCAACGTCATGGGCAGGGGCATCGTCGCTGATATTGATACCGGTGTGGATCCCAATCATCCCGCACTGAAACCAGTACTGTTGCCGGGCTACGACTTCACGCGCAATCAGCCTGGTGGTTCCGAGATGACGGACTACACGGGCGCGCCGCCACCAGCCAACACCACCAACGTCGCCACAGTGAACCAGTCCACCGCTGCCGTGCTCGATCAGTCCACTGCCGCCGTGTTGGATACGAATCCCCAATACTCTGCCTTCGGCCACGGCACTATGGTGATGGGAATTATTCATCTGGTCGCGCCGCAGGCACAGTTGCTCCCACTGAAGGCGTTCAGTTCAAATGGCAATGGGAACCTGTCCGATATCTTGCACGCCGTCTATTACGGTGTGCAGAGCGGCGCCAACGTCATCAACATGAGCTTCGACATGAAGTCGAATTCAGCGGAGTTCTCCAAAGCCATAACCTACGCCAACCAGAACGGCGTGATCTGCGCGGCTTCTGCTGGAAACGATGGAATGCAAGAGACAGTTTATCCCGCTGCATATCAGAATGCTGTAATGGGAGTGGCTTCCACCAGCGACACTGACACCCGGTCGTCTTTTTCCAATTATGGCGACGCCATCGTGTGGGTCGATGCGCCCGGCGAAGGCGTCGTCTCTACTTATCCCTTTAGCACTTATGCTGCAGGATGGGGCACTTCCTTCAGTGCCCCGTTTGTTTCCGGCGCTGGCGCTCTTCTGCTGAGTCTCGATCTAACCACGAACGAGTCGAAGGCCGCAGCCGCTGTGGCGCACGCAATGCCAGTCGGCTCGGGGATGGGCAATGGACGGTTGGACCTAGTGCAGGCCTTGCAGTCGGTGGCGCCGGCAAGCGGAAACACCGCGGACTTCAGCACTTCGGTCAGTCCAAACACAGATACCATCAATGCGGGGCAGTCTGCCAACTTCACGGTTTCAATCACGCCAAGCGGCGGCTTTAATCATGTGGTGACGTTTAGTTGCTCCGGCATGCCTACAGGAGCATCCTGCACTGTGGCGCCTTCTTCCGTTACGTTGGATGGGACCAATCCGTCGAGTGCCAAGCTCGTTGTGATGACTACGCACCGTTCTGGTTTCTTTGTTTCGCCGCGATTTCGCATTGAGCCGAGGATCGGCCCTGGAAGTGTGGCAACGCTCCTCGCCTGTATTCTCTTTTGGGTTGGATTGATTAGCTCGCGCAAAGTCCTGCGATTCAGGCTGCCTCTTGTTCTGTCTTGCTCGGTGCTGTTCCTTGCCGCGCTTTGCACTTCTTGTGGCGGTGGAATCGTTACGCCCACTCCTGGCAAGGGGCCGCCTGGCGGAACTCCGGCTGGTAAATACGCCATCGTTGTCACAGGGACTTCAGGGAACGTAAGTCACGCCGCCTCTACCCAGCTCACGGTGAACTAAAGCCCACCCCGGTCAAGCGAAGGTCGAAAGACACCACTAGCGCGTTCTGCGCGCGTCTGGCTACGGGCGGCGATTGGAACGAACTACTGGTCTTTCTGAATGTTCTGGTCTTTCTTGATGTCCGAACTGGCTTGCTCGATGCTCCCTTTAAGGAGTTCGGTCTTCACTTCCGACTTCTGTCCAGCCAGAAGAGAGACTTCGGTTTCAAATGTCTGGAAGCCGGGTAGCGCTACACGGATGCGATGCTTCCCGGGACTGATCAGCAAAGAATGGAGAGAACCTCCAAACTCGCTGGCATGGCCCGCATAGTTGTCATCCACAAAAACGGCCGCTCGTCCCGGATCCACCGTCAGTTTTAACTCAGCTGTGATGGAAGGTAGGCGTGCGCCGGTGAGCAAGGGCATCGCCACGCGAACTTTCTGCGCCTGTCCCGGCTCAACGACAACATCTCTCACAAAGTCCTTATAACCCGACTGGCCAGCAGTGATTTGATGCTTGCCGGGCAAGAGCAGCACCTTCTTATCGCCCTTGAGTTCCTTTACATAGCCAACGTAGGTGCCATCGATCCAAACGCCTGCGTCTTTTTCGACGCCGCTGGCGCCTTTGAACTTCAGTTCGCCCATGACCTTGCTGTCCTGTGCAGCCAAACGCGGAGGGACAAGCAAGAAGTAAGAAAGAGCAAGAAGAAGGGCCGCGGAAGGAAACCGGAAACTTCTGTACATGAAACCCCCTATTTCCGGGCGGGGCATATATGGTAACCCAGATGGGGATTAATCTGTCTGCAAAAACTCTTTCAACGACAAATATTTTTCTGTTTACGTCTCTTTTTCTCCTACATCCGCCGCTCCCGCCAGTCCTACAGTCCTACTTCTCTTCCGCCAGGCTCAAACAGACCTCCCGCGTGTGCACAACGCACGTTTCTCCCGCTTCATGCGCATCCATCCGCACTGACTTCAGCTTGAGCAATCCTCCGGTCGTCAACCCTTTCAGCAGCTGCGTCTGTAGCGACGCATCGCGCAAGTTACCGCCGGAGAAAATCGCCACTGGCGAAACCAGCTCCGCCGCATAAATTCCGTTCGAACGCACGATCTTTGTCATCACTCCCTGGCCGATCGTGGCATTGACCGCCAACGTGAACGGAACAACGAGCCGCCCGGCCTCGCGCAGCCGCTCGAGCCATCTCGTCTGTGGATGCGTCACGCCGCAATTCACGAGAATCGCGTCACACTCACCGGGATCAAACGCTGCGCCGTCCTCTGCTTCTACCGACACGTTTGCGTAGTCCGCCAAGTTTTCTTTGGCTCGCGCTGCCAAGTCCGGCTGCAGCTCCAGCCCTATAACACTTCCGCTTGGCCCCACCACTTCCGCCATAATCGCAGTGTAATATCCAACGCCACATCCCAGGTGATACACGCGCTCTCCCGGCTTCAACCGCAGTGCGTCAATCCAACAGGCCAGCGATCCGGGTTGCCCGTTGTTAATGTCCTTTTTGCGGTCCAGCGAAATCACGACGTTGTGATACACGTCCCTCGGATCTTCCACCGTGGTGTATGACAGTTGCCCTAAGCCGGCGGCGGACATGGCTCGCCCTTCTGCCGAACCAATCTGCCACGGCCCCGGCCCCAGGAATTTCTCTCGCGGCACCTTCGCGAACGCCTCCACCAATCCCGGCGTTGTCGCGCTCGCCGCAAACTTCACCTCCCGCGCATAGAATTCCCTGCAATCCTCAATGGTCATCATGCTTACCCCACCATCTGCCGAAACTGGTCCTACGTTACACCAACTTATAGAGTGCGCTCTCAAAAGTTCGTGGGATAATGACGGCATGAAGGCTGCTCCCCAAATAGCTTTCTCGGCCTTTGTTGCATTCTACGGTTTTCCCGTCTCCCTCTTTGCACAGGGTGCACAAGCTCCCGCGCAGCGCCAGCAGCCGGAGTTCATCCGGCAAGGCCAGCAATTGATGCGCGAAGGAAAGTTGGAGGAGGCTCTGGCGTTATATCGCCAGACCCTGCAGTCTCAGCCGCTGTCGCTCCCGGGGAACATTGCCGCCGGAAATGTGCTGGATTTAATGGGCAAAGGTGAGGAAGCACGCAAGTATTTTCAGAAGGCGATCGAGGTCGCCGAGAAGCCCGAACAGAAAGCCTCGGCGAATCGCTCCATGGCCATGTCCTACGCCTTTGAAGGCAACTGCAAGAAGACCGTCGAATACGAGCAGAAAGTTCTCGACTACTTTGCCGCCGCAAAGGACTTCTTCCAACAAGGCGAGATCGCCGACGAAGCCGCTCGCGTTTGCATTGACTCCGGCGATTGGGATACTGCACTTCATTGGTACAAGGTGGGTCACGACACCGGCCTAAAGGAACCGGATATCAAGCCGGCTCGCGTGGATTTGTGGAATTTTCGTTGGGAGCACGCGCAGGCTCGTATCGCGGCCCGCCGCGGAAACTTGGCCGAATCGCAAGATCACATAACTGCCGCCAAAACCATTCTCGACAAAGGCACAAACCCGGAACAAGCCGCGTTCTTTCCCTATTTGAAGGGGTACGTTGCGTTTTACGGCCGGGATTACAAAACCGCGGCAGAGGAATTGTCAAAAGCCAATCAGAGCGATCCCTTCATCCAATGCTTGCTTGGCCAAACGTATGAGAGACTCGGCGAGAAAGACAAAGCTGTCGAGTCCTATCGCAAAGCGGCGGCGGCCATTGCCCACAACCCTCCCGCCGCCTACGCCGTCCCGTTTGCTAAAAAGAGGCTCGCTTCCTCATAAAACTAGCACCTCCTTAGGTTCTTTCGTGCTAATCTAAAAAAGATGTCGAACCGCCCGTGCGAAAGCGCGGGCGGTTTTCTTTTTGCCCCAAAGTTTCCTGCAAGGAGGCACAACGAAATGCCTACACGTCCTGCCGGTCGCATTGAAACGCTCAACGGCCAGGAACTGTATTTTGAGGTTCACGGAACTGGTGAGCCGCTCCTGTTGCTGCACGGCTTTTCTGGTTCGAGTCAGGATTGGATTCCTTCTCTCCCGCAATGGGGAACAAAATTTCAGCTGGTCCTGTCCGATCTGAGGGGTCACGGCCGCTCAGGCATTCTCTCGAAACCGTTCCGCCACGAGGACGCCGCCTCTGACACGTTTGCCCTGCTCGATCACCTCGGAGTTCGCACCTGCAAAGCAGTCGGAATCAGCGCCGGCGGCAACGTTCTGCTCCACATGGCCACGAAACAGCCGGATCGCGTCACTGCCATGGTGCTGGTCAGCGCCACTCCTTACTTTCCCGCGCAAGCGCTCCGCATCATGAGTCAATACGCGGACAATTTGCCGCAAGAGCAGTGGAAACCCTGCGCGGTCGTCATTCCGGGGGCGAAGAACAAATCAAAGCCATCCTTGTCAGCACCAAGTCCTTCGCTACCAGCTACGACGACTTGAATTTCGCGCCTCCCCTTCTCTCCACGATTCAAGCCCACACGTTCGTCATTCAAGGCGACCGCGATCCTCGGTATCCAGTTGAACTCTAGGTCGAAATGTCCAAAGCCATCCCGCATTCCTGCCTCTGGATTGTCCCCAACTCTGGCCACGGCCCCGTCATCGGCACCCGCTGGCCTGAGTTCATCCAAGCGTTCTCGGCCTTCCTGCAGGAATAGCTCTGCAAGCGCTTTCATGGGCCATATTTGTGTGTATAATCTCGGCTCGGCTCTTCCCGAAAGAGTTCCAATTTTCGCTCCTTCGGGAAGCTGAACAAATGACTAATCGCTATGATCGCCGCAACATTTTAAAAGGCGCCGGCGCCATTTGCGCCACGAGCTTCCTTTGGCCGGACACCAATACCGCCACGCAACAAAATCTTCAAGTCGCTGGTCGCGATGTGGAAGTACAGCTCTCGCCCGTGAGTCCGCACACTTTTCGGCTCAGCATTCTTCCCATCGAAGGTGGACAACCGCAGCCGGTAAAGGGCAACGGCTCGCTGGTGCGTGCTTCCTGGGGACCACCACTGGCAAAATTCAAGGGCGGAGAAAATGAGCACGTCGTCAAATCCGGTGAATTCAACATAAAGCTCTCGCTCAGTCCCCTCCGGGCCGTGGTCGAAACCGCCAAAGGCGAAGTCGTACAACAGCTCACGATTGATTCCGAGAGCGGTGCCGTTTCTTTTCTGCTCGGAAATTCCGCGCTCTTGGGTCTCGGCGAAGGCGGGCCACAATTCGACCGCGGCGGCTCCCAAGACACAATGCGCGGTGGACAAGGCGGCTACAAGCTAGGCACGCACGGCGGGCGCGTTCCCATCCCATGGCTCATCGGCACCGCAGGCTGGGCTCTTTACTTCCACCAACCATTCGGCACATTTGATTTCACCGGCACCGAAGGCAAGTTCCTTCCCAAAGATCCCGCCAGCGCGTTGCCGCTCGATATTTTCATCGTGGTCTCTCAAGAACCACGCGTACTCCTGTCCGAATACATCAAGCTCACCGGCCATCCCGAGCTTCCTCCGCTCTGGAGCTTTGGTTATCAGCAATCGCACCGCACTCTGGCGAGCCACGATGAGGTGGTCGCTGAAGCCAAAACTTTTCGCGAGAAAAAACTACCTTGCGACACGCTCATCTATCTTGGCACGGGATTTTGTCCCTCTGGATGGAACACAGAGAACGGCTCGTTCTCCTGGAACAAGCGCGTCTTCCCCGATCCCAAACAGGCCATCGACGAACTCCACAAGGAAAACTTTCGCGTCGTCTTGCACTCCGTGATTCTCGAGAACGACTTGCGCGGAACCGTCCACGATCCTTGTAACGTCACGCGCTTCGACAAAGAGCAGGTCAGTTGCGCTTGGGACGCCCACCGCAAGACCTTCGCGCTCGGCGTGGACGGCTGGTGGCCCGACGAAGGAGACCCGCTAGGCATCGAAGCGCGGCTTGCCCGCAATCGCATGTATTGGGAAGGTCCGCAGCTCGATCGGCCCAACGAACGCCCCTTCGCGCTGCATCGCAACGGCTTCGCGGGAATGCAACGTTACGCTTCCTTCCTCTGGTCGGGCGATGTTTACTCGACGTGGGAAACTCTGAAGACCCATGTTTCCATTGGCATCAACACCGGACTCACCGGCATTCCCTATTGGGGCACGGACATTGGCGGTTTTGTTCCCACGAAGGAATTCACTGCCGAACTCTATTTGCGCTGGTTCCAATTCGGCGCGTTTTCCACCCTTTTCCGCTGTCACGGCCGGACGTGGAAACTGCGCCTCCCCTGGGGATGGAACACCGGCGAAACCGGGCCCACAGAAATCAGCGGCTACGGTGGCTCCGCTCTCCCCGACCCCAGCGAATTGCACAATGCACAGGTCGAGCCGGTTTGCCGCAAATATTTGGAATTGCGGTATCGCTTGATGGCGTACTTGTACAGCGCTGTGCGCGAAGCCACTCTTACAGGAATGCCCGTGATGCGCAGTTTGTGGCTTCACTACCCCGACGATCCCGAAGCCGTCCGCCGCGGCGATGAATACCTGTGGGGCCGCGACATTCTCGTTGCACCCGTCGTCGAAAAAGGCGCCACCTCTCGCCGTCTCTATCTTCCGCGCGGTCACTGGTTCGATTTTTGGACCAGCGAACGCCACGACGGCGGACGCGAAATCGAGCGTGCCGTCGACCTGGAGACCCTTCCGCTATTCATCCGCGAAGGCGCAATTCTTCCGCTAGGTCCGGTCAAACAATACGTCAATGAAAAAATCGACGCTCCGCTCACCATTACTATTTATCCCGGAGCAGACGGTGAGTGTCTCTTTTACGAAGACGATGGCATCTCATTCAATTACCGTCGTGGTGATTGGATGGGGCTTCAGCTGAAGTGGAAAGACTCGCAACGCACTCTTACACTACAGTTGGTCACGGGCTCGCGCATGCGCCCACCGATGCGACGCAAGGTCGAGGTCAAGGTAGGCGATTCTTTGAAAAAAGTCGAGTTCGACGGCCGGCCCCTCGATGTGCGGTTCTGATCGGGATTCCGAAGGGCCAATCCGAATTTCTAAGGAGATTACTCTATCTGCTTTCCTGCGAAATTCCGAAACTTGCCACCTCTTCTCCCGCCAAAATAATAAATCAGCCCCCAGGTCGCGCGCAGATCGTACTCTCCGTGAACTTTCACTGCACTATTGTAGAAAGACGTATGCAGCGCATCGATGTCTACTCGCGCCGCCAACGATCCCGTAAACCACTTTTCTAAGCTGGTGCCAAAAGCCCAAGCAAGGTCGTCGGCAGTACCTTTGAGAAATCCCCCGGTGCTCGGTGTAAGAACCACTACTCCCGAGACCCGCGCGGCCCCGCCGAGGACGTGGACCGAAGTTACGAAACCGCTCCGCCGGTAAGGGTAGAAAACCGGGCCGGCCAGAAACGTCAAAACGCTATTGGATTGCCCCGTTCCAAAAACGTTGAACGCCCGCAGATAACTCGCTTCGAATGTCGCGCCAAAGCGGTCGGACGACTGCCCGGTCACGCTGACGTTCAGGCCTTTGAACAGAATCTTGTTGTTCGGCGAAGAAACTCGGGAGAGAGTCGAGAACCCCACTCGGGTTTCGATAGCCGGAGCCAGTGCGGCGGGCAATGGTGCCTGTGCGAAAGCGGGTGGATTCGAGCGGAGTTTGGCAGGCAGAACGGGCGGCGGGGAGGGAACCTCGGGCGGTGCAGCCGCCGGAGAAGGCAAAACACCTTGGCCTTGGGTAGAGGGTCCCTGAGACTGTGCAGCCGGAGGGGACTCAGGATCCTGCGCCGACGCTTCGGTAGCCCAGAGCAAAGACAGCGTCACAAACAATAAACACTTCTTCGCCGCGCCCCTTTTTCCTCGCGGCTGAAGTGGTGTACCCACAAAACAGTTTGCAAAAAAAGTTGCTACACCCGGAACGCTCCTCACCCATTTCCCCCTTTTAAGCCCCGGGCACTAACCCAAGCATGGCTTCTGGGCAGCCAAATGCAATCAGGTCATGTCCTGAATGGAACACTCAGGAAAACCCTGATGCGCTTCCTGTTAAAATTCTTCGCCCTCGCTCGCGCTCAATGTGAAAGACTTGGCTAACCCATTCTGGATCAAGGCGAAAGACGTGCTCTTCTCGATTTTCAATTTGCTACACTTTCCCTTACCATGCTCTCCTGTTTGCGGCGTAATACAGGCCTGCTCCTCGCCACTCTGTCACTCGGCCTCTCCTCGCTCTTGCTGGCAAGCGTTCCCTCAGATTGGAAAACTCTCGCTCCCGGCATGAACCTCAAATATTTCGCCGCAAAACATCCCAGCTCCGTTGGAGACTCGCGGATCCTCATCCTCCGCATGGATCCGAGCCTATGGCAGTTGGAAACTGTGGGCATCACGCAAACGGGCGAATCGGCGGGACATACGGCACGCTCCTGGGGACAGAGCCGCAATTTCTCCGCTACCATTAACGCGGGAATGTTCGCTACAGATTACAAAACGCACCTCGGCTATATGGGCGCTGCCGGCCATATCAACAACAGCCATACCAACGCCTATCAATCCGTCGCCGCGTTCGAGCCACGCGACTCGCAATCCCTTCCTCTGTTTCGTATTTTTGACTTGGATGCCCCGGGCATCCATTTCCAGGACATCCTGAAGGACTACACCTCCGTTCTGCAGAATCTGCGTTTGGTCAAGCGCTCCGGTTTGAATCAATGGAGTCCGCAGGAACGCAAATGGAGCGAGGCCGCTTTGGGCGAGGACGATGCAGGCCGCATTCTGTTTATTTATTCCCGTTCGCCCTTCTCAATGCACGATCTCAACAACGAGCTTTTGGCTGCTGGCATCGGACTCGTAGCTGCGCAACATCTGGAAGGCGGTCCGGAAGCACAGCTTTACGTGCACGTGGGAACGGTGGAGTTGGAACTCTGCGGCAGTTATGAAACCTCTTTCAAGGAGAATGACACAAATTCCGTTGCATGGCCGGTTCCCAACATCCTCGGTGTTCGCCCGCGCTCATCCGCCGCTCACTAATGCGCCGCCGTGCGCGCATCTGTAGAGGCCGGGGTTCAGCCCAGCTCCGCAACATTCAACCTTTTTTTCGACTTTTCTTCTACACTCGAACGCCTGCCAAACCAAGGCGCGTTGTAGAATACTTGCACGAGGTAACAATATGCCCAGTTACGCGCAACCGGTGACGCGAAAGGCTGCCACGTTCTCAATTCCTTTGCTGGCGCTCTTCCTTCTTCTCGGTCCCTGGAACTCCGCAGCGCGATCGCAATCCGCTGCGCAAGATTCTGTTGCCAAGGATCCGGCCGTCGAGCGCGGCCACAAACAGTTCGCGGAATCCTGCGGATTCTGCCACGGCGCCGACGCCACAGGCGCACGCGGGCCGGATCTGGTCCGCTCGCCGCTCGTCGCTCATGACGTCAAGGGCGATCAAATCGGCGAAGTGATTCGCCGCGGCCGTCCTGACAAAGGCATGCCGCCTCTGGCCAACATGACAGATGAGCAAGTGGCCGACATCGCGGCGTTTTTGCATGAGCGCGCCAAAGAAGGGCTCGAGTCCGCCGGAATTCCAAGATCCTATCCCGTCGAGAAATTGCTCACCGGCAGCGCCGACGCTGGCAAAGCCTTCTTCAACGGCGCCGGCGGTTGTAAGAGCTGTCATTCGCCCACCGGCGATCTTGCCGGCGTCGCGGGCAAATACTCTCCCGTCGAGCTCGAAGCGCGCATGCTTTATCCCGGCCACCGCAAAAATAGCCCTCACAGCACGGCCATCGTAACGCTTCCCTCGGGCGAGCAAATCAAAGGAGAGTTGGTGCATGCCGATGATTTTGTGGTCGGCTTGCGCGACGCCTCCGGCTGGTATCGCTCTTTCTCGCGCGACCACGTAAAGGTCGAGCTCCAGGATCCGCTCGCGGCCCATCGCGATTTGCTAAACAAGCTTACGCAAGCGGACGTTCACAATCTCTTTGCGTATCTGGAAAGCCTGAAGTAGGGAAGCACGAACGTGAATCAAAAGAGAGGAGCCGCAATGCTTTCTTGCACTTCGCAAAAGACTCGAATCGCAATCCTGCTGTTTCTTACTTTGGGCTTGGGCGCACCGTTCGCCATCGCGCAAGGCCTCGATCCCACCGCTCTTCTCAAACCCGCCACCAATACGTGGCCCACCTACAACGGCGACTACTCGGGCAGGCGCTTCAGCACGCTCGACCAGATCAACGCCACCAACATCAAGTCTCTTACGCTCGCCTGGATTTATTCCGCACGCCAAGAGCTTAAATCCACTCCTCTCGAAGTAAACGGCATCCTCTACTTCACTTCTCCTGACAACGTTTGGGCCGTGGATGCCCGCTTCGGGCGCGAGATTTGGCACTACTACCGAAAATCGGAAGGCGACCACATCGGCAATCGCGGCTTGGGCATGTACAAGAATTGGCTCTACTTCACCACTCCGGACGCCCACTTGATTTGTCTCGACGCCAAAGATGGCACCGTTCGGTGGAACGTCGAACTCGCCGATCCCAAACTCGGCTACTTCGCCACCATGGCTCCGCTGGTTGTCCGCGATCACATCGTCGCTGGCATCTCGGGTGACGTCACCGATGTTCGCGGCTATCTCGAATCCTTAGATCCGGAAACCGGCGCCGTCCAATGGCGCTGGTACACCGAGCCCGATCCCGGCCAGCCCGGCTCCGAAACCTGGCCGAAAGATACCGACGCTTTACTTCACGGCGGGGGCATGACTTGGATGACGGGAACCTACGATCCCGAGCTGAATCTCCTCTATTGGGGCACCGGCAATCCCAATCCTGTTCTCGTTGGCGACGAGCGGCCCGGCGACAATCTCTACACCTGCTCCATCGTCGCCCTCAATCCGGACACCGGAAAGCTCGTCTGGGCCTTTCAGCCCTCGCCTCACGACGTGCACGACTGGGACGCCGTCGAAACTCCCGTTTTGTTCAACGCCGAGTTCAAGGGCAAGCCACGCAAGCTTCTCGCTCAGGCCAGCCGCAATTCGTTTTTCTTTGTCCTCGACCGCACCACTGGCGAGCATCTGGTCACCGCACCGTTCATCGATCAGACTTGGGCTTCCGGCGTGGACTCGCACGGCCGTCCCATCGCCAAGCCGGACGCGGCTCCCAGCCCCGACGGCGCGCTCGTCGAACCGAGCTCGGACGGCGGCACGAATTGGATGGCGCCAAGCTTCGATCCCCAGACGAATCTGTTCTATGTCAATTGCCGCCGCATCTTTAGCGTTTTTTATCGCACTACGGAGGGCAAGGCGGAGGGCTGGGGCGGCCGAGACCGCAACTTATGGGCAAACTCGACTCTGCGCGCGCTCGACTACAAAACGGGCAAAGTCGTGTGGAATCACGAGCTCGGTAACGGCGGAACGATCGCTGGCATTCTGACCACGGCTGGGCATCTGCTCTTCACCGCCGACAACTCTGGCAATCTGCTCGCACTCGATCCCGACACCGGCAAAACTCTCTGGCACCTCAATGTGGGCGGAGACCTGCTCGCCTCGCCCATGACCTACGAACTCGACGGCCGCCAATATCTGATCGTTCCCATTCAAGACAATCTTTACGCCTTCGCGCTACCGGTTCATGCAGCAACTACGCCGCGCCCAGATCGCTAGTGATTCACTCGCACAGAAATAGCCGCGTATCTCATTGAAAAGATTGGCTCAACAGTGAGCGGCTATTTTCGTCCTTCGCTGTGGCTCTGAAAGAGCCATGAGCTACTCGTAGCGGAGGGCTTCCATGGGATCGATTGACGAAGCGCGCCGCGCTGGCACAAAAGCCGCCAGAGCAGCTGCTAGAATCAACAACACCATAGCGGCAATAAAAAGAATCGGGCTCTGCGTGCTGCCTTCCGCCCATCGCGCCAAGAATTTGCTCAACACCAGGCTCAGCACCACGCCTCCCGCGAGCCCTCCAATAACGCTTGTTGCCGTTGACGCAAACACAAGCCGCAGCACTTGCACTCCATTCGCTCCCAGCGCCATGCGAATTCCAAACTCATTTGTTCTCTGTGCCACAGTGTAGGAAACTACACTGAATAGCCCCGTAGCCGCCAGAGCCAGCGCCAAGATCGAGAATCCCCCGAACAATCCCGATACCAACCGCGCATAAGAATATTCGGGCATGCCTTCAATCCACTGTTGCAGGTCGCGCGTGCGGCCAAACACCTGTTGGTCCGGATCGACGGTCTTGACTGCGGCGCGAACGCGGTTGAGGGCCGCCAACGGCGCTGCATGCGTACGCACAAGAATCTGTGTCCAGACGCGCACCACCAGAGAAAATGGCACAAACACCGCGGGCTTGACGGGATTGCGCAAGCCGTCATCGCGCGCGTCTGCTACAACGCCGATAACCTGCAGCCAATTATTACTTTCCGGCACCGCTTGCGTGTACGGCGGCTCGCTCTTCAAATCAGGGAAGCGCAACTGCTTGCCAACAGGATCTTCTTGTTGCCAATACTGCCGTGCGAAGGTCTGGTTGACCAAGCACAAACGCGCCCCGCGCATCAATTCGGGATGGTCCCACAACCGCCCGCCCAGCAGCGGAATGTGCAAAGTCGAAAAATATTCCGAGTCGACGAAATTCAGCCGCGCCGTCTGCTGCTGGTCAGAGGGCCGCCCAAAGATTTCAAATGTCGTCTCGTTGCCATTCCAGGGCGGCGTAGCATTCGTGGAAATGCCCGCTGAAACCACTTCCGGCAACGCTGCAATATGCTCGCGGAGCTGCTCGAAGTAATTAGTGCGGTCCTCCCATGCAACATGTGCGTTCTGGTGCACGGGAATGCCCACCGACATCACGTTCTGCGGATCGTAGCCTAGATTTGCTCGCACAATGCGCACAAAGCCGTTGATCGCTGCGGTCGCGGAAGTCAGCAGGAGCAGCGTCAATGCGATCTGCCCCATCACCAGCAGGCTGTGCGCGCGTTTTCCATGGACACCGCTAGTGGTGCGCCGCGAACCCGACTGCATAAGCTGAGAAACATTGGGCCGCGAAAATTGAAAGGCTGGCGAGATCCCCGCCAGCGCCCCGGTGACGATGGCGGCCACGACGCTGAACGCCAGCACCGGCAAATTAATCCTAATCACGATCTCATGCGGAAAAGAGTATTCAGGCAGCCAGCGCACGAGCACCGCGAGCAAACCGTAAGCGAACACGACTCCGCCAAGCGCCCCTGTCAGTGAAAGTGCCAAAGCTTCCGTCAGGAGCTGTCTTTGAATCCTCCAGCGGCTCGCCCCGATCGCGGATCGCACCGCCAGTTCCTGCTGCCGCGCCGTGCCCCGGGCGAGCAGCAGGATGGAAATGTTGGCGCATCCGATGACCAGCAGCAGGCCTACAGCCCCCAATAGCAGAAATAAGGAACGACCGAGATGTTCCACGAATTGCTCGTTGAGACCCTTCAGATGCACGCGAAACTTCTTAGGAAAGTGCGTCGGAGTTTCCTTGGCGAATTGCTCAATCAGTGGCTGCAACTCGGCGTTGGCTACCTCATGCGTAACTCCCGGCTTCAGCCGGATGGTCGGGTCATAAATATCGTTGGCGCCCCCAGGGAGTTTCAGCGGAAGGTAGACATCGGCATCTTGCCAAGTGAACCGCGAGGGCATCACGCCCACGATCGTATAAGTCTTGTGGACCAACTGAATCTTGCGGCCCACCACCGCAGGGTCGCCGTTGTAATGGCGCTGCCAAAACTTATAACTGAGAACAGCTACGGGCTCCGGGTCTTGCCCTTCCGGCGCATCCGATGGAAGGAGCGTGCGGCCCAGCAGCGCCGGGACCCCAAAATGAACGCCCGCGTTGGCGGTCATGTTGACCGAGGGCACGTCCTCCGGAAGTTCCTCATCGGTGGTGGTGAGATTCCACGTTCCGAAGGTCGCTGCCGCGCTCTCCACGCACTTGGCCTGGCTCACCAGCTTGAGTTGAGGTCCGGTGAGCCCAATCCACCAGTCCTCCCCTTTCTCGTTTAGGGCTATCAGGTGGACCATGCGGTCTGCAGCGCGGTATGGGTAAGGATTGACGAGCAGGGCATAAATGACGCTGAAAACCGCGGTCGTCGCCCCGATGCCAAGCGCTAACGAAAGAATGGCCGTCGCCGCCAGCCCGGGCCGCTTGCTCCACTCGCGATACGAGAACCTCGGGTCTTGGAAGAGAGTTCGCATGAGCACTCCTTAAGGGTGAATACTTGAGGGGGGAGAATTTGTTCTGCGGGCCTCAATAAATAGACATTCCCGCTGAGAAATAGACGACGGAGCATCGGTGAGGTTAGGGCTTGACCACAAGCTGCTTTTCAACAATGGGTTGCGGCCAAACCGGCCACGGATGCTTTGGCCGTGTGCCTGCTGCCGCAAATCCCTGTCCCATGACCGAACACGTTGGAGAAACCGTACGGTCACAGCCACGCGCCCGCGCGTCAATCTGAGCCTGCTTCAGTGAGGTTCACGACGCGTGGCGTTCATTCCTAATTCATGGCGGCAAAGGGATACTGGCTCCTGATTCCTTTCTTCTCATCGGGACAGGCCAATCCGGCTGTTGGCTGGCGCTTGGGTTCGCGTATACTTTTCTTCACTCATGACTCCCACGATCAAGTTTGGCACGGACGGGTGGCGCGGCGTCATTGCAGATGATTTCACGCTTGCAAACGCGCGCATTGTGGCGCACGCGATTGCGCGCTATGTGGTTCGCGGCGAAGACGCGCGCAAAGGCGTGATCATCGGTTACGACCACCGCTATTCCTCCGATCGCTTCGCCACTGCGGTCGCCGAAGTTATCAGCGCATCGGGGACCCCGGTGCGGGTTGCGGACAAGCCTTGCCCCACGCCTGCGATTTCGTTTTTGGTGCGGCACCAGAAAGCGGTCGGCGGCATTGTCATCACGGCGAGTCACAATCCCTATTGCTGGAACGGAATGAAGTACAAGGCGAGCTACGGCAGCAGCGCTCTGCCATCGATCGTGGCGGAAATCGAAAAGGAACTCGCCGGCGTCCTGGAAAAAGGGGTGCCGCCGCTTCCGCCGCGTACGGACTTGATTCATTCCATCGAGCCTCGCGCGCCTTATCTCGATGCGCTCGAAAAACTTGTGGACTGGAAGCGGCTTCGCGATGCAAACCTGAAATTCGTTTTCGATCCGATGCATGGAGCCGCAGCCGGTTTGTTGCCGGAACTGTTCCGGCGAAACGGCATTCCGTGCGACGAAATTCGTGGAACGCGCGACCCGCGGTTCGGCGGTGTGCATCCGGAACCCATCGAGCCGCACATCGAAGCGTTGCGGCAGGCCGTTTTGAAGGGAAAGTACGACGCCGGGTTCTGCGCCGACGGCGACGGCGACCGCATCGGCGCGATTGATCGCACTGGCGCTTTCGTCAATCCGCACCAGATTCTGGCCCTGCTCGTATGGCACCTCGCTGGGACGCGGAATCTTCCGGGCGACATCGCCAAAACTTTTTCTGTGACAAAGCTCATTGACAAGCTCGCCGCGAAATTCCAACGCAGGCTCCACGAAGTGCCCATCGGCTTTAAATACATCTGCGAACTGATGCTGGAACAAAACATTTTGATTGGCGGCGAAGAAAGCGGCGGCATCGGCACGAGCCTGTATCTTCCGGAGCGCGATGCAACGGTTTCCGCTCTCTTTCTAGCGGAGTTGATGGCCTGGCATGGCAAATCGCTGGGCGAATTGCTCTCCGCGCTGCATGCGGAATTTGGCGAATACCATTACGGCCGCGTGGACCTCGAGTTGAAGCCGGGGCAAAAGGAAAAAGCCATCTCGCATTTTTCGGACGGCAAGCTGAATCGAGTCCTCGATTTTCCGGTGGCGCGGCGCGAAAACATGGACGGCATCAAACTCTATCTTGGCGAGGCGGGCTGGGTGATGGTGCGCGCATCGGGCACGGAAAACGTCCTGCGTATTTATTCCGAGACCGGCAAGCCGGAAACGACGCGGCGCGTTCTTGCCAACGTCTCCGATCTCGTTCAAAGCCTCTAGGAGCGCATCATGGACACGATCAATCTTGCGCAAAAGTTCAGCAGCTTCTCCGACCGCTGGAGCCCCAAAATCATCGGGGAGCTCAACGATTTTTACGTGAAGGCGGCGAAGCTCAAAGGCGAATTCGTCTGGCATCACCATGACCACGAGGATGAATTGTTTCTGGTGATCAAAGGCATGCTTCGGATGAAATTCCGCGACCGCGAAGCGGTTATTCGGGAAGGTGAATTCATCATCGTGCCGCATGGCGTCGAACACCTTCCCGTCGCCGACGAAGAAGTTCACTTAGTGCTATTTGAACCGAAGTCCACTCTCAACACCGGCAACATCACGAACGAAAGGACGGTCGCGCAGCTCCAGCGCATTTAACGCTGCCGCCGCAAGCACACGGATCCAGCCATGGAACACCGCTACTACACGCTCGATGTCTTTACTACCACGCGCTTTGCAGGAAATCCCCTGGCGGTCTTCACCGACGGCGATGGACTTTCCGAAGAAGAGATGCTCGCTATCGCGCGCGAGATGAATCTTTCCGAAACGGTCTTCGTGCAAAAGCCGACGGATGAAGAGGCGCTCGCTCGGCTGCGCATCTTCACTACAAAAGAAGAATTAAAGCTGGCGGGACACCCGGTCATCGGGACGTGGTTCCTGCTCGCCGAGCTTGGCGTGGTCCCCGCCCAGGAAGGCGGCGTCCACGTTTTGCAGCAAACGGGCGCGGGAGTTTTGCCCGTGGAAATTCGCTTCAAAGATGGCCGCCCGCACCGCGTGACGATGACGCAGAAGGAAGCGCTCTTTAAGCCGGCAAGGCTCGATAAAAAGAAATTAGCCGCCGCGCTCGGGCTTTCGACGAAGGATTTTGATCCGACACTCCAAACGGAGTTTGTTTCCACTGGCATCTTCAACCTGATGGTGCCGCTGCGCAATCGCGCCGCGCTGGGAAAAATTGCGATGAACATGATCGAGCTGAGAAAGTTGCAAGGCAAAAACGCCACGATGGCCTATTGTTTTGCGCCGAACGGCAATGGCAAGGTGTGTTCGCGCGGAATGCTTCCATGGGAACTCTACGAAGACGCGGCGACGGGTTCCGCGGCAGGTTCGCTCGGGGCGTACTTGGTACGCCACGGAAAGCTGGCGCCTGGCCACACTCTGAGCATCCTGCAGGGCGCGGAGATGGGTCGGCCGAGCCACATCGAAGTCGAGGTCACTCAAACGGGCAAGAAGCTAGTCCCCCGCGTGAGCGGCGCCGCGATAAAAGTGCTGGAAGGCACCATCCGAATCTGAGAAGAATCACGTTCCACAAAAAAATAAGGCCGCGCGGAATTCCGGGCGGCCCCTTCTGCTGAACAGGCAACTGAAAGCTGAGAACTACGTTTAGCGTCCCCTGCGGTCTTTGCGCAAGTCCTTGCGGTCCTTGTGCAGATCGCGCTTGTCCTTGTTGATGTCCTTCTGATCCTTGTTGCGGTCCTTGCGGTCCTTAGCCAGGTCCTTCTTGTCATGATTAATATCGCGCTGGTCAGCATTGCGATCTGCGCGGTCCTTGGCCAAGTCCGTTTTGTCGTGATTGATGTCGCGTTGGTCCTTGTTGCGGTCGGCGCGATCGGCACGGAGGTCCTTGCGGTCGGCCTTCGCTTCGGAGCTGTTGGCGCCATACTTGGCATCATCGCGGGTGAGGTCGCGCTTGTCCTTGTTAATGTCGCGCTGATCCGCATTGCGATCCGTGCGGTCCTTCGATAAATCGCGCTTATCGTGATTGATATCCCGCTGATCCGCGTTGCGGTCGGCGCGGTCTTTCGATAGGTCGCGCTTGTCTTTGTTGATATCGCGCTGATCCGCATTGCGATCCGCGCGATCCTTCGCCAGGTCTTTCTTGTCCTGGCGAATGTCCTTTTTATCGTTCTGGGTATCCTGTTGCTGCGGGGTTGGGTCTTGGGCGTAAGCACCGGCGGCAAGGAAACCGGCAAACGCCATCGCGAGCACACCTCGACGAACCATGAGTTCAGCCTTCATTTTTTCGCTCCTAGTAAAGACATTCCCTGGGTTCACCACCACACTTAGCAAGTCAAACACGCCGGCAGGGACAAAGTTTCGCAATGTTGGGGGGGCTAAGACGGATGCGAAGCATTGCCGTGATCCCGCAACTACTTCATTGTAAATGACTTATGGACGGCATCCAGAACGCCATTCACGAACGCGCCCGACTCTTCGGAGGAAAACTTCTTGGCTAATTCGACCGCTTCGTTTAGCACTACTTTGGGCGGGGTACTCGAGGAACTCATTTCGTGAATGGCCAAGCGCAGAATCGCGCGGTCTATGGCTGCAAGCCGTTCGAAGCGCCAGTTTTCACAGTGCTTGCCGATGATTTCATCCAGAGCAGTGATTTCTTTGGCAGCGCCTTCGAAGAGCTGGTTCGCGAAATCGCGTGTTTTGTCGGCGGCCTTAGCGCTTTTCCAGAATTTGGCTTCGAGTTTCGCGGGATCCTGCTGGCTCATGTCCCACTGGAAGAGCATTTGCATCGCAAATTCGCGCGATTTGGTGCGGAGGGACACGTTACTTGCGCCGCCGTAGCTCAGGAGATGCAGCAGGTACCGATTTCGCTTCAGGCGCACGCAGCTTGCGCGAGAGCTGCGCCATTTCCGTCGCCGCCAGGCCCGCTTCGAATCCTTTGTTTCCGCCCTTGAGCCCTGCGCGATCGATGGCCTGCTCGAGCGTATCGCAGGTCAGGACGCAGAAAACGACGGGCAGTCCGGTATCCATCTGCGCGAGCTGCAGTCCGCGCGCCGTTTCAGAGCAAACGTAGTCGTAATGAGAAGTTTCTCCGCGCAAAATGCATCCAATCGCAATCAGCGCGTCATATTTTCCCGTGGCCGCGAGTTTTTTTGCCGCCAAGGGCAATTCGAAAGAGCCGGGAACGTGCACAACATCTACATCTTTGCTTTCCGCACCGGCGCGCTCAAGCGCGTCCGTGGCGGCAGCAAGCAAACGGTCTGTAATAAAGCTATTGAAGCGGCTCACGAGGATTCCGAAGCGCAAACCTTGGGCGCTGAGTTCGCCGTGAATCCTGCTGGGTTGAAGTTTCTCAGACATTGCTGGTTCGCGTAGTTTTCCTTTACTTTCCCTTGAACTGTGCTGGCCTCTTCTCCAAAAACGCTTTCGTACCCTCGCGCATGTCTTCCGTGGCGCAGGCGAGCCCAAAAAGCGTCGCTTCGAGGAACAAACCTTCTTCCTGTGGCATCTCCACCCCGCGCTCGATGGCTTCCATGGCGTATTTCACGGCGAGGGGAGCGTTCGCGATGATCTTTTTCGCCATGGCTTCTGCCGCGGGAAGGAGTTCCGCCGGCTCGTGAATATGATTCACCAAACCAATGCGCTGCGCCTCCTCGGCGGAAATCATTTCCCCCGTCAAGCAAAGCTCATGCGCCACACCTTTGCCGCAGAGACGCGCCAGCCTCTGCGAACCGCCATAGCCGGGCAAAATTCCCAGTTTCACTTCGGGCTGGCCCAACTTGGCGGTCTTACTGGCGATGCGAATCGTGCAGGAAAGCGCCAGTTCACAGCCGCCGCCCAACGCAAATCCGTTAATCACACAAATGGACGGTTTTCCCATCGTCTCCAGCAAATGGAAAACGCTCTGGCCGTACAGCGAAAACTCTTTGCCATTCACGGGAGTTTGCACAGCCAGTTCGCTGATATCCGCGCCCGCCACAAAGGATTTTTCGCCCGCGCCCGTCAGAATCAGCACGCGAACGCTGGCGTCATCGTCCGCATCGAGTAAAGCGTGATGTAGTTCCTCGACGGTTTTGCGATTCAACGCATTCAGCACCTTCGGGCGGTTGAATGTGATATAGGCAATCGCGTCTTTTTTTTGGTACAGAATGTTTTCGTAAGCCATCGATTCTTCTCTACGTCCTCTGTGCTCTCCTACCCTCTGTGTTAATTCCGAAGGCGCACCTCAAGTGATTAGAACTTCATCGGCCTCGGCTTCTGTGGATCGGCATAATCGTAAAAGCCTCGGCCTGACTTGCGCCCGTTCCATCCAGCCAGCACCATGCGCTTCAGCAGCGGCGGCGCTGCAAAGCGCCTCTCCTTGAACTCATCGAACATGATCTGCGAAATGTAATAGGTCGTATCGAGCCCCACAAAATCCAGCAACGTCAGCGGCCCCATCGGATAGCCGCAGCCCAGCTTCATGGAATTGTCGATGTCTTCGATGGAGCCCACGCCTTCTTCCAATGCGCGAATGGCGTCGAGCAGATACGGCACCAGCAGCCGGTTCACGATGAAGCCCGTACTGTCTTTCGCGCGCACCGGCGTTTTGCCGAGCTTCCTGCCGAAAGCTACCATTTCTTCATAGGCCGCGTCATCGGTGGCAATCGTCCGCACCACTTCCACCAGCTTCATCACCGGCACGGGATTGAAAAAATGCAGACCCACAAAGCGCTGGGGCCGTTTTGTCGCCGTCGCGATTTCGGTGATGGTCAGCGAGGAGGTGTTGCTGGCGAAAATCGTCGAAGGCGGACAGATGATATCTAGCGAGGCAAACAGTTCGCGCTTCGCGGGCAATTGCTCAATGATGGCTTCCACAATCAAGTCGCAACCCTTCAAGTCGTCCAGCGAAGTTGTTCCCTTCAGCCTTCCGCGAATTTCGCCCTTGGCCGCTTCACTGATCGTTCCCTTCTCGCCCAGACGACTCAATTGTTTTTCGATGCCCTTCAACCCTTTGTCCATCAGATCCGCGCTTACTTCGCGCACCATCGTGGGGAACCCCGCCGCCGCGCACACTTGCGCGATGCCCGAACCCATCAGCCCACACCCCACGACCCCCACTTTTTGAATCGCCATGCTTTTCCTCGCTTGAAATTTGGCGCGGAGCCGCCGAGTTCAGCCCGCGGAAAGCAGGTAGAGTGTATCACCGGCTGCTGCTTTCTTTACTCCGGCCCGAAGTCTTCAACGTATGTTGGCTCGTCGATCAATTCCAACTCAGCTCCCCGACCGAAAACCAAAATGATTTGATCATTCCAAGACTCCAGACGGATCTCAGTATCTCCACGGAAATTGAGAGGTATCGGGATTTCGTTGTCAAAAATCGAGTCACCCAGCCTAAGATATCCACCAAGCAACTCGCCCGGGAAGAGAGTGAGTATGATTGCATCCACAATCGTAAGCTTAGCTCGCTGTACCCATCCCGTTCCGGGGTCCACGCCGGGCTTTCCGAGAGATTTGTGTATGTAAACGGACGAGGAGTACAGCACTGCCTTGCCATCCACATTGGTAATAGCGTCGATGACAGAATCATGGATTTCGATGGCGCTATTCATGACTGAAAATAAGGAATCGCATGGCCCTAGTTTGACAGCGCTTCCACAATCATTGCAATTCCCTGCCCGCCGCCGATGCACGCCGTCGCCAGTCCATAGCGCAAGCCGTTCCGTCGCAGTTCATTCAAAATCGTAGTCACCAGGCGCGTGCCGCTCGCGCCAAGCGGATGCCCGAGCGCAATTGCTCCGCCGTTCACGTTGGTCTTGTCCCTCTTCAGCCCTAGAACTTTTTCGACCGCCAAATACTGCGCGCCAAACGCCTCGTTCACTTCCACGCGGTCCATCTGGTCGAGCGTCAACCCCGCGAGCTTCAGTGCCTTCTGCGAAGACGGCACCGGCCCAATTCCCATGATGCTCGGGTCAACGCCTGCGACGGCCCACGACACGATGCGTCCCATCGGCTTCAAGCCGCGTTCTTTTGCCGTTTTCTCGCGCGTCATGACCACTGCTGCCGCGCCATCCACAATTCCACTGGCGTTCCCGGCCGTCACGATGCCATCTTTCTTGAACGACGGCGGCAATTTCTCCAGCGTCTCCATCGTCGTTTCTGGCCGCCGGTGGTCGTCTTCGCTAACGACGATCGTCTTTTTTCCTTGCTTAACCTCCACGGGCACCAGTTCCTCCTTGATGCGGCACGCTTTGTACGCTGCATCCGCCGCCTGCTGGCTGCGCAGCGCGTAAGCATCCGCTGCTTTTCGTGTGATTCCATGCTGCTCCGCCAGTTTTTCTGCGGTCAGCGCCATCGGCAATCCGCAATACGTGTCCGTCAGGCCCGCCATGAGCGAATCTTCCAGTGCGCCACCGCCCAGCCTCAAACCATTGCGCAAGCCGCGAATGACGAATGGTGCCTGCGTCATGTTCTCCATGCCGCCCGCCAGCACCATCGTCGCTTCGCCGAGCAGAAGCCGCTGCGCCGCTTGGGCAATCGCCTCGATGCCCGAGCCGCACAAGCGGTTCACCGTCACCGCGGGCGTTTCCATCTTCAACCCCGCTTTCAAGCCGACGTGCCTCGCGCCATAGAGCGCGTCCGCGCTCGTCTGCATCACGTTGCCAAAAATCGCATGGTCGAATTCGCCCGGGTCTGCGCCCGATCGCCGAATCGCCTCTTTCGAGGCGTGTGCCGCCAGGTCAATCGCGCTTACGTCCGAAAACGCGCCGGTGTAACGCGCCATCGGCGTCCGCGCCCCCGCCACAATCACGACATCCGTCGGAAACATTCTTTCCTCGCTTTTCAAGGATTAACCATTCACAGTTTACCGTCGAAAGTCCGAAAGAAGAAACTGACGCGCGGAGTTGTGAAAGCAACTTAAGTTAGTACACTTGCCCAGTAAGTTCATTTTGAGCAACTGCAGGCAAAGAGGCACTCTGGCTTTGTCAAGTTTCCGAAAATCTACAACCTCGGCGTCTCCAGCGCGACGATGCTGTCGCCGCCCTTCTTTCGCGCTTCCTCGATGGAAAACTCCGCGCGATTGATCAGATCGGTCACAATGTCTTCGCTGTCATAATCCGGCTTGGGGACGGCCTCCACAATCCCCGCGCTCAACGTAATTTGCGTGGAATCCCACGGCGGGCGCAATCCGGACGCCGCGCGGCGCAGTTTGTCCGCCAGGTTCTCCGCTCCCGCCAAGGTCGTGTCCGGCAAAACAAACGCCAGCGACCACGCTGTGTATTTCACCGCCACATCGTTTTGCCGCACAATCGGCTGCAGCGCCCGCGCCAGTTGCTCCAGGAAGCGCTCCAGTGGCGGCTCGCCCTGCTGCCGCAAAATTTCACCCCCGCGGTCGATTTGCAGAACGGCCAGCGACAGCGGCGTCCCCTGCGACTTCGCGCGATCCGTCTCCGTCAACAGGCAACTCACGTACGAGCTGCGGCTCAGCAATCCCGAGCGTTCGTCCGACACGCCCATACGCCGCACCAGCGACCGCAGCCGCGTGTGGCTGACGCTCATCAGCATCTGGTCGCCAATGGCCTGCAAGAAATAAACTTCATTCGGCTTCCACTTGTGACGTTCCGCTTGCGCGGCAATCAACATGCCCGCCGGTGACTGTGTCTCTTTGTCCAAAATCATCACGCCAAGCGCCGTCTCGACTCCCAGGTCGCGCAGAATTGAGCCCTCCGACGCTTGCACCACCAGGCCGCCAAGCTCATCGGGTTTGGCTTTCTCCATTTGCGCTAACAGTAGGACAACTTGCGCGCCTGGCGCGGCTTTCACGCCAGTTCCGCAAAATTCAGCGGCCATTTCCGGCGGCCGCCCCGGCGCGCCAACCACGGCCAGCGCGCGCGTCGCGTGCAGATACGTCCCGACCTCGTTCACCGCGGTGTTGAGCATCGCTCGCGGCGTCTGCTGCCTAAAGATTTTCTGGTTGATCTCCGATATTTTCGATAGGTCACGCAGCGTATCCGCCGAATACACACCGGTTTTCCCGGTAATCGCCCCCGTTTGCGGTTCGGCAGTGGATGGCCCCGGCGCCGGCTCGCTTTTCGCCGCCGCTTCCGCTTTCGGTTTCTGCGCTCCCGGCGGCCACCAATTCGCGGTTTGATACAAACTCGACAGCCTCGCGTTACGCGCCTCTTCGCCGGGAAACAGCGACGCAATTTTTTGCAGGCGCTCCAGCGCCTTACTCTGCAGCGAATACTGCAAAAAGATTTCCGTCTGCACAATCAAGTCTTCTAGTGCCTGCATCTGCCGCGCTTCTTCTGTGTTCGCCGGCGCAATCGATGACGCGGGCGCTCCCGTTCGCGGAGCGTGTCCGCCCGTGGCTTGCCCTGCTTTCATCATTCGGCTCGACAACCTGTTCACGTACGCGTCATCCACGCGCCCGCGGAGTCTTTCCATGCGCTCCTGGTTCCGGAAGTCATAGGGATCAATGTCCACAAGCCGCTCGAGCGATTCCGCAGCCTTCTTGACGTTTCCCGAACTCAAATACACGTCGAACAGCTTGATCAACACTTCAAAGTACTGCGATTCGCGGTTCAGCTCGTTGTGGATGCCGGCCCAAAATTCCAAAATGCTTTGCGAGTGGGGAAATTTCGCGCCCAACCCATCCATCATGGTCGCGAAATCGGTTTGCCGCTTGTCGGCGAACATCCTTCGCTTGAGCATTTCAAGAACGGACGACGCCCTTTGGTCCTGCCCTGCTGCGACGTGGCGCTCCGCCAGGTCGAAGAGTTGCGTCACGCCTTCATTCTTCTCGCGCAGCAGCTTTTGCAGCACTTCGCTGGCCTTTTCGAGTTGGCCCGCGCCCATGAGCGCTTCGGAATAGGTCATGAGGAATGGCGCGTCATTCTCCGTGGCCGCGAACGGCTCCAGAATCGAAACCGCGCGCACCGCGTTCCCGCTCTGTAAGTTCGCTTGGGCATAGAGCAGCGCCACGCTTCGCTCCTGCGGCGCAAGTTTTTGCGCGCGACCAAGAAGATTCAGCGCATCGGACGAGGAGCCTTTGGTAGTGGCTAATTGTCCCGCGCGAAGAAACGCACGCGCCGCCAGCGAAGCCTTGCCCAGGCGCTCGGCGCCTTCCGCCAGCCTGATCTGGCGGGCGAGGTTGTCCGGTTCGAGTTGCGCAATGCGCTCCCAGCAAAACAGCGCGTCTTCGTCGCGTCCGGCCGCAACAAAAAGTTCTCCGGCCTTGTTGTATTGTTCAATCGCCTCGTCGGCGCGGTTTTGACGCTGCTGGAGGAAAGCATACCGCGCCACTCGCTCGGGAGCCTGTTGCGCAGGAATGGAGCGGAGGAACCGGTTGTAGATGGCCAGCGCCTTGCTTTCGTCCTTCGGATCGACCAGCAAATCAAACAACATGCCGTAATACACGGCGGCGCGGTCCGCTTGATCAATGCGCGCGTACAAATCGCCTAACGCCTGCGTGGCTTCCTGGTGCTGCGGCGCTTCATCCAGCACCTCCAGGTACGCTTGAATGGCGTCCTCGACACGATTCTTCTCAAGGAAGCGCTTGGCACGCTCCAAATGTTTGTTGACGTCTGCGGCCATCCGTTTGAACTGCCTTTGCAGGCTTGTTGTCGCTGAATTTGCCCCGGCCGCACGCCAAGAGAGGGGCGCGCGGTCATTTCCACTATACCCTGCGGGAGAAAGGCGGGCAAAACCTGCGTTCCAACGCCTTGCGGTAAACGCCAAGTGACCTGGGCGGCTGTGTTGGTAGTTATCGAACGCCGTTCTTCGGGTCCCAGGAGCCTTGCTCTTTACGCACGTAAATGATCTGCCCGATGTGATACGCGTTGTGTGTGCTGATGTGCGTAAAAACCTGTGCATTCTCCTTCAATTTCGCGTCGTCGGCGCCTTCTACCCATTTCTCCAGTTCGTTCATGACCTGATCGAGCTGCTGGACCGTTTCGTTCCAGGTCTTGGTATCGAACTTGTCGAAGGTCTCATCGTTGTCGCCGCTGAATTTGTCAGGCTTCTCGCCTTTCAGAACCTGTAAATTCCGGCGATTCCAGAACACCAGGTGGTACGCCAACTGGCCCACCGAGTGATTACCCTTGCCGTCAGTCCAGCTCGCCTGCTCCGCAGTTAAACCCTTCACCGCAATGTTCGCGGGCACAAACCACTCTTCTGCGCCATGCGTGGATTTCAATTCCGCCAGCACCACTTCTCGCAGCGTCGTCGGCTTTTTGTCCTGCGCATAAACGGGAATCGCCAACAACAAAAGCACAAAAACCACCACTTGTTTAATCATTCGAGGATCCTCCCGGCCCTTAGACGCACAATCGCAGCGTTCAGCTTTCCGGTGTAACCATGGCGCGGCAGATACTTTAAAGGACCCGGACGTTTAATCACGCGAGCCCACCTCTTCCGGCAATCAAGGGAGAGAATTGTTTGCAGAAACACGCTGACCAGCCTGCATCTCGCCCGGCGCGCGGACGCCCGCAACCTTAGGAAGAAGCAGCACAAGCGCTGCGCCCACCAGCATGGAAATTCCCGCAAAGGCAAGCCCGCCGTACAAAGTCCCCGTTCTTTGAGTGATGAACCCGACCATGGACGGCCCGAAAAACCCACCCAGGTTTCCCACCGAATTGATGAACGCGATTCCGCTGGCGGCCGATAATCCGGTCAAAAATTCGCTGGGCATCGCCCAAAAAGGGCTAAGCGAACTGCAATAGCCGATCGCCAAGAGGGACAGCAGGACTACGGTCACAAAAGGAGAATGCACCCAACCCAGCGACAAAAACCCAATTCCTCCCACCAGCAAACATGCGGCAGCATGATACCGGCGCTCCATCCGGCGGTCGGAACTTCGCCCAACAAAAATCATCCCTACCAGCGCCACGAGGTACGGAATCATCACGAGATTGCCGACCAGGCTGCTGGAATATTCGCTGGAGAGCGACTTCACCAGTTGCGGCGCATAGAAACTCAACGTGTAGCTCCCAATCATCATTGCAAAATAGATGAGCGCGAGATGCCACACACGAAGGTTGGCGATTCCTTCCATAGCAGAGTGCCGCCCTTGCGGTTTCTGTGTCTCTTCCCTCTCTAACTCTGCTTGAACCCAATCCTTTTCCTCTTCCGTCAGGAATTTCGCCTCGCTCGGACGGTTCGGCAACACCAGATAAGTGAGGAATCCGAGTGCGATGGCCGGCAGGCCCTCGAGAATGAACAGCCAGCGCCAGCTTCCCACACCCAGCCAATGCACGTGCTGCAAAATAAAGCCGGAGATCGGCGCTCCCAGGACGCTATTCACGGCGAAACCGGTCAGGAACAAAGAGAGTACTCGCGCCAGTTCCCGCTGCCGAAACCAGTACGTCAAATACAAAACAATTCCCGGATAATAGCCCGCTTCCGCAAACCCGAGCACGATGCGCGCGGCGTATAACTGGTGCACACTTTGCACCAATCCGGTCAGCGACGCCACCACTCCCCAGCTCAATAGGATTCGCGCAATCCACACGCGCGCTCCGACCTTGTGCAAGATCAAATTGCTGGGCACTTCGAAAAGAAAATATCCGACGAAGAAAATTCCCGCGGCGATGCCATATTGCTGGCTGCTCAGGCCAAGGTCCTTGTTCATGGTCAACTGGGCGAAGCCAATGTTGATGCGGTCGACCATCGCGACCACATAAAGCAGGAAGAGAAGCGGAATCAGCCTGATCTGTAATTTCCGAATCGTTCTGATCTCAATGGATTTGGCGCCGCTCGCCAGGCGGATTGCGGTCGCTTCTGTGTGCTCTCTGCTCGCCAAAGGGTTTCACCCTCAAGTGCCGCTGACCGCAAGCTCTCTGCCCAGGAAGTCGTCGTTGCGTTTCGAAAAAACTCTATGCCGTGACGTTGGACGCGTCAAGCAATTCGGCTTTGCAATCGACGTTTTTATGTAAAACGAAACGTTCATTGCGTTCTCTCGCTAAGCTAAGAGCGGCATGAACAGTCTTGAAAATAATTCAGAAACGGGCGGCGTGGACGTATTGCCGCCGCCCGCTTTGAATGAAGAAAGCCGCACTCGAAATCGCAAGCGCGTGACCCTCGCGGCGATGTGTCTCGCGACCTTCATCGCCATCCTGGACACCACAGTCGTAAATCTGGCCCTGCACGCGATTCAAACAGACCTTCGCGCGGGCCTTGCCGCATTGCAGTGGGTGATTGACGCCTACAATCTTGTCTACGCGAGCTTCATCCTCACCGGAGGCGCCCTGGGAGACTTGTTCGGCCGCCGCCGAGTGTTCGCCGCCGGCATGGGTTTGTCGCCTCGGGAGCGGCAGAAGTAGCGGGAGCGCTGATTGCTCTTGCGGACCTGCGTGCGAGCCTCTGAGAGCTAGACCAAGAAGCCGGGTAAAAACAATGCCCGGCATCATTCCGTTGGACAAAGCGTGCTTCGCCTCGCCCAAAGTTTGTTGGGAACTTTTTGTCCTTTCCTCCGTTCTAAATACTGTCGCTCTGCGTGGACAGTGCGCCAGGAGGAGTGTTTGTATGTCCTTGCGAAACCTGCTTTCGGATTTCCGC
>QHYL01000570.1 GCA_003224105.1 Acidobacteriota bacterium
TTCGACCACATTGTGCAGATCCCTAAACATGATCACCGCCGGAATCCGCGGGCCTTGCCTTGCTTTGACTGACTTGAATTCTTCTTGTATCAACCTGTTTTGCGGACTGGTCTCCCGTGAGCTGTTTGCCCAAGAGGTTGCCGACAATGCCGATCAATTGCTGCCTTTCGTTGATCCAGTTGTGCTCCCCGTAAACTTCTTGCCCGCGCCTTGCAATTTCTCCTAACTGCGCCGGTTGGCGGAACGCATACTCCATGCTTCTTGCAAGACTCTCCGGATCGCCAGGCTCAAAAAAGAGCAGCGATTCTTCATTAAAGTAGTCTTGAATTCCGGGAGTCCGTGGCGCGATAACCGGTTTTCCAAGAGACAAATACTCGAAAATCCGCGTGGGGGTATTGATTTCAGTGAACGAATTTCGATGGTTTGGAATCACCCCGGCATCGCAACCCTCGATTTCCCGCACCAGATCCTCCAGCCGTCGCGGCCCGAGATAACGAATCGACTCATCCAGACTTTTGCTTCTGGCATTTTCCATTACACGTTCGAGAAATGGTGTACGGGGTCCGTAAACCCGAAGCTCTGCACCCGGCACCGCCTCTTTGACTCTCGATAGCGCTTCAACGGCAAGGTCCAACCCGTTCCGCTCGACGATTGAACCGTGATACATGATCACGAAGCTTCCGTCGCGATCTTCCTTCGAGTGCGTCGCTGGCCGCGCCTCGCGAAACGGGAAAATCTTTTCATCGGGAGAATTCATTACCACGCCAATCTTTTCGGCACTACAACTGCGCGCGGCAAAGATCTTCTTGCATTGCAGGTTTACCGTGAGTACGGCATCTGCGCGCGCCATGCTCCACTTCTCGATCCAACTGATGAGCCGCACGCCAAAGCTCTCTTTTTTTAGACCGAAGATCGTGGTCATCAATTCAGGCATGGGATCGTGCAGATCCAGGATCACTTTCGCCCCGAATAATTTCGGCGCGAATGCACTTACGACGAGAATGTCCGGCATGTTGTGGACATAGATCAGGTCGTAGCGCCTGGTCAGCGTACGCCATGCAAAGATCAGCGACGAAATCAAAATGAAGACCGAATACTGGTAGGCGTATGCAAGCTTGCCGCCCCGCCGGTTTTTGAGCGGAATTCGCAGCACGTCAATGCTGCCGGAAATCTCCCGCCGCGGAGTCTTCCCATCTTCCAGACAAATAAGATCCACCCGCATGCCTTGGCTGACCAGAGCATCTATTGCGCGGCGTGGTCTCGGATCGCCCGGGTAATGCGAAAAGGTCACCATCCCCACGCGCTTGCCACGAAGACGCTCGTCGCAAGAGGGCGCTGAGTGACGCCCGTTTCTAAGCGTCTCGCGTAGCTGAGTTGTAGCTGGATTGGCCATAGGCCGTGCTTCTTCGGCGCTGCGAATCGTGTGCGTGGACTTCTCTTGCCTGGGAAAGGGCTTTCAGCCTCTTGAACCGACCGCGACTTGCTTTTCTCTCAAGGAGTCAGTGGTTTCTCTTTGACTTTCGCGCGCAATCTTCATTTGATTGGAGGTTTGGATTGCCTGCAATATCACCGAATCGTCGAACTTGCGCAGAATTTCGATATTAGGCATAACGCAATGCCCGCCGATAACTCCCGGATAGTACTTGATCTTAGGAAAGAAACCGATCTCCTCGTAGAAAGAGACGATTTCCCCATAGTTCTGGCCCGCCTGATCGCAGAACCTCTCGAGCTCCTGCGCCCAGGCAATCATCAACCCGAAGTACGTTGTTTCTGTCAGTTTTGCCAACTCGGTTGCTTCGGGAGATGACAGAATCCTGGCTTTCAATCCGACGGATTCGAAATGGTCGGCAGCGTCCTGCGCGCCGGCTAGATCCAACGCTCCCACGAATTTCGCGTAACTGCGCATCTCCTCCACCATGCGTGCGTGTTTCCCGCGAACCGGGCTATTGACGACCACGGCCCGAGCCCGCTCGGCCACGGCGCGAGTGGTGCCGACCGCCACAGTACTGTTAATGATGGTCACTTTGGGCTTGAAGAGCTCGATATAGCGCGCGCTTTCGCTCACAAAATCCTTGATTTGGAAGGGATAGCAAATATGCAAAACGTCGACTTCGTCGAATCGCTCCGTCGGCGGCGTAATATCCACTCCGATGACATCGTGATATTCGGAGACGATCTGAAGCAGAGGTTTGCCCACCTCTCCCAGACCAACGACGACAACTCTCTGTCTCGTTTTCATTGTGTTTTTGTCTCCTCCCGGATGAATCTCAGTTGGACTGAATCGCTTGATCTGTTCGGTTTAGCCGTGGAATGCTCTATGCCTTAAAACGACTTGGATGTGCAGGTGCGAATTGTAAGTCGCAGTCGCACAAGACAACCCTGGCAAAGGTTAATCGGACATCACAGCCGCTTGCTGAGCCTGGATGTCCTGCACGATTCGAACTAAAGCTTCGACAATGCGTGTCTGGTCGTTTTCGGCCAGGGTTGGAAACATAGGCAGGGAGAGGATTCGCTCCGCTGCCTTTTCGGTCATGGGGAAATCGCCGGCGCGGTAACCCTGATTCGCATAAGCCTTCTGCAGGTGCAGAGGAATCGGGTAATGAATTCCCGTTCCGATGTTTTCCTTGGCGAGCGCCGCTTGCACCGCCTCGCGGTTTTCCACCTGAATCACATAGAGGTGGTAAATTGCTTTCGACCAGGAAGGTTCGTAAGGCCTAACCACGTTTGTATTTGCCGCCGCAAAAAGTTCGTTGTACGCGCGGGCTCGCTCTTGGCGGCTCTCGTTCCACTTTGCTAAGTGCTGCAGCTTCACGTGCAAAAGACCCGCCTGGATCGCATCGAGCCGGCCATTGTAACCCTCCATATCGTGACAATATTTTTTCGCCTGGCCGTGATCGCGCAACATACGTATTCTCCGCGCAAGTGTTTCATCGTTAGTCGTGGCTGCTCCGGCTTCCCCGCACGCTCCCAGATTTTTCCCCG
>QHYL01000571.1 GCA_003224105.1 Acidobacteriota bacterium
GGCGGCATCGGTTTGCCAGATAATCGTGAGCCGCGATGGATCTTTGTAGGGCAGGGACCTCAGTAAGACGGCATCAACGACGCTGAAGATCGCCGTGTTCGCACCGATGCCAAGCGCGAGCGTCAGGATAGCGACTGTTGTGAAGCCAGGAGATTTGCGGAGCATGCGGAGGCCGAAGCGCAGATCCTGAAAGAAGTCTTGAACCCAGTTTACCCGGCGGGCGTCGCGGCATTTTTCTTTGGTTTGCTCGATACCGCCCAGATCGATTCGCGCGCGGCGGTGCGCCTCTTCTTGCGCCATCCCTTGCGCCACGTATTCCTCGGTCTTTCGTTCCAGGTGGTCGCGCAGTTCGTCGTCCAATTCCTGGTCCGCCTGCGCCCAGCGGAACAATGACCGCAGCCGTAGCGGAATCGTGTACAGCCAATGCCCCGGTCGCATGCTCCGGCCCCCCTTACTCGTCTCTCAACGCAACCATGGGTTCGACACGCATGGCGCGAAGCACGGGAATCCAACATGCCGCGAGCGCCACCGCAGCGAGAATCGCTGAAACGCTGACATACGTGACGGGATCGAACGCAGCCACGTGAAACAGCAGGCTTTGCATGGCCTTCGCTCCGCCCGCCGCGCCCGCCCAGCCCACGACGATGCCGGCGGCGACGAGCAGGAACGCCTGCCGCAGAACCATTGAGAAAATTTCCATGGGCCGCGCGCCCAGCGCCATGCGAATGCCAATTTCGTTCGTTCGCTGGCCCACGACGTAAGACATCACTCCGTACGTTCCCACGGCGGCCAGGAGTAGAGCCAACCCAGCCATGCTTAACAGCAGAACGGTTTCGTACTGGGTGGTGGTCATGGATTCGGCAATGACTTGCGGCATGGTGCGGACGTGGAAGAGCGCCAGGCTTTTATCAAGGGAGTCGACGGCACCGCGAACAGCGCCAATTTCGCTCTCCGGCGCGCCGGAGGACTGCACCACGACGCTAAACGGCCAGCCGGATATGCTCACTTGCATGGGCAGTCCGGCGTATTCTTCGGGCGCCGCGCCGCCTCGCAAGCTGCCTTGCTTGACGTCGCCCACGATGCCTATCACGCGGAAATTGAAGCCGTGCCCGAAGATTTTGCCGAGAGCGTTTTCGTTGGGCCAGAAGGTGCGGGCCATGGTTTCGTTAATCAGGGCCGAAAGGACATTGTTTGCGACCCCAGCTTTATATTCCTCATCGGATTTCCAAAGGGCTGACGCGCGCAGCACCTTCGCCGTGCCTTCGAGCTCCGCATCTGTGAGGTCGCGGCCGGCAAGCAACGGAATGCCCATAGCACGAAAATAACCGGGCGTGACGTAGGAATGCTCCACAAGAATCGGCAGCGGCGTCTTGCCAGGAACCTCAATAAAACCGTTAGTGCCGCCCTGAAGCGGCAGCTTGGAAACCAGAGCCGCCGTGCGAATTCCAGGCGCGCCGTTCAATTTTTCCAACAACTGCTTGTAAAACGCCCATTCCTGCTCGAGCGTTTTATAGCGAGCCGTGGGCAGCTTGACCGTCGCGGTGAGCACATGGTCCGGCTGGATACCGGGGTTCGCGTTGCGCAAATTCTCGAAAGTGCGCAACAGCAGTCCAGCGCCGGTCAGAAGCGCCAGCGAAAGGGCGATCTCGCCTGCGACGAGCGTGTTACGAATCCAGCTTCCCCGCCGTGACGTTCCGGATTGCAGGGAACCTTTGGATTTAAGCGCGTCGCCGGACTCAATCGAAGACGACTGCAGGGCGGGAGCAAGTCCAAATAGAACCCCGGCAGCAAGGCACGTCAGGAACGTGAAGAGGAGAGGCACGAATCCCACGCTGAAGGGTTTAGGCTGCGGAAGAACGTCAGCCAAAACGCCGCGCAATAGCGTCACGCTGGTGTACGCAACGACTACTCCTAAGACTCCGCCCAAAAGCGAGAGAAGAAGGCTTTCCGTCAGCAACTGGCGGAACAGTCGCGCCCTCCCAGCTCCGAGCGCCACGCGCACCGCAATCTCTCGCCTGCGGTTGGTAGAACGCACAAGCAGCAGGTTCGCAACGTTGGCGCAGGCAATCAGCAGGACAAAGCCGACGGCTCCAAACATGATCCAGAGTTGGTCGCGGAATCGTCCGACAAGCTCCTCGTGCATGGGGATGACGACAGCATCTACATGATCATTGGTGCCGGGGAACTGTTTTTCGAGACGCGCGGCGATGACGTGCAAATCCGCGCGAGCCTGCTCAAGCGTCACTCCCGGCTTCATTCTTCCAATAGCGCGCCAACTGTGACTGCCGCGCCTGCCCAGATTTTCCAAAGACATGTCGAGCGGAACCCAAAGATCTGCTGCGGCCGGAACGCGGTACCAGGCCGGCAACACGCCCACGATCTTGTACGTGGCGGCGTTGAGCTCGAGGGTCTGGCCAAGCGCATCGGCCCGCCCGCCAAAGTGCGTTTTCCAAAAGGCGTAACTGAGCAGAACAACGCGGTTCGCGCCCTTGCTGTCTTCTCCCTTGACGAATACGCGGCCAATGTGAGGCGAGACACCTAGCAACTGGAAAAAGTTGGCCTGCGTGGAAATCACCGAAACCGCTTCGGGCGCGTCCGGTCCGCGTGCATTAGTGCCGCTGGGCCAGGCATAAAGACTCATGTCGCTGAAGGTCGAGTTTTGCGCGCGCCAGTCGAGGTAGTCTTCTCCGGTGAGCGGATAATCTCCCGGCGCAGCTTCGGTTTGGCGCAGCTCGACGAGTTGTTCAGGATGGGCGAAAGGAAGCGGCTCAAGCAAAGTGGAGTCAACCACCGAGAAAATGGCCGTGTTTGCGCCAATTCCAAGGGCCAGCGTGAGGATCGCAATCAGCGCGAAGCCCGGATTGCGCAGCAACGTTCGCGCAGCGTAGCGCAGATCTTGCATTGTGTCTTGCAGCCAATTTACACGGCGCGCGTCCCTGCACTCTTCCTT
>QHYL01000394.1 GCA_003224105.1 Acidobacteriota bacterium
CTGGTCATTAAGAGGGCATGCGACGAGCGGACCAGCCCAACCCCGCTGCGCAGCGAGTTCGAAACCGCGCGCCCCGTCAAATCCGTCAGCAACACCAGGTAAGCGCGCCGCCGCAGCCGCATCCGAATTTCGCGCAAGAGCACTTCGTAATCCGCGGTCGTCGGCAAAGGTTCGAGACTGAGCAGGCGATCGCGAAATCGGCGAAACTGAGATTGCCCGCTTCCCGCGCGCAACCAAGACTTCGGCTCGTCCGCGTAGGTGACGAGCCCAAATTCATCACCCAGTTCCAGCGCGACGGTCGCGCCCACCAGCGCCGTTTCCACAGCGAGATCCAGCAACCGCCGCGGCGCGCGTGCTTGTGGGATATCGCTCTGGGGGGCAGCGGCCGAATCGAGCGCAAGCGCGGACACCCGCGATTGATCCACGACGAAATACACCTCCTGCCTCTGCTCCCATTGGAAAAGCCGAGTAACCGGAGCGCTCCGCCGCGCCGTGGATTTCCACGCGATCTCCGAGTAGGTATCGCCAGGTTGATATTCGCGCAGGCGTTCGAAATCGCGCCCGTGCCCGGTCCACGGCGTCTGCCGCGAGGCCACAAGAGCGCGGTAAACTGGGCTGTGCAGAACCTCCCGCCGCCCAGACCGCAAATCCGCTTCGATTCGCAGAGGCTTCGGCGAATCGAACCATTGCCGCAAGCGCCAGATTCCGAAGCGCGAGCGCCGTTCGATGCCAACGCGCGGTCCAGGCCAAAGACCGCGCCGTAGCAAAGCGATCTCTGGCGTCCAGGACCAGAGCAGGATCGGCGCGCGGTTGACCGGCACCGATCCGCCGTCTAGACTCGGCAGCTCGAGTTTCAGCCGTTGAGGTCCGCCCCGAACCCGCATAGCGGTTTCGCTCTCTTCTGTAGCCGGCATGATCGCCGCACGGACTTCGCTGTGCGGTCCGCGCCGCCCGGAGCCAGTGAGCGCGAGCGGAACCTGGATGGTCTGGCCTTCGCGTCCACCAAGGCCCTTTTCTGCCGGCAGTAGGACTGGCGCAAATTCTCCGCGGGAGCGCCACAGCGCCATAGCGTCATAACACGCCAGCAGCCCCATGGCAGCGGCGATCAGCTCGAGCCACAGCCATCCGCGCGCAAGCCATGGCGCAATGCATGCCCCCACGGCCAGCAGCCCTAGCACCCACGCGAGCGATTCCGCTGGACTGAACAGCGTTCCCGCCGGACTAAGCACAATCGGCTGCGGGGACTTGTCGGGCGATTGCAGGTTGCACGCCTCCGTCTTGGCTGTGATCTCGGCAACCGTAGCCGCCGAGCCCGAAGCACCCACGCCTCTGGATTTCTCATCCCGGGCAGTCATGCTTTTGCCTGCTTCTATGTGTCATTTGACTCAAGCGCTCCGCGCGCGGTCACCGAGGCACTTGTACTGCCTCTAGCACCGCGTTGATTACTTCCCGAAGCTCGACGCCTTCCATCTCGAACTCCGGCCGCAGCAGCATGCGGTGCTCGAGAACCGGAACAGCCAACATCTTTACGTCTTCGGGCAGGACGAAATCGCGCTCTTCAAGCCCCGCAAGCGCGCGCGATGCTGACAGGAGCGCGAGTGTTGCCCGTGGCCCAGCGCCAACCCAGACGGCCGCGTGCTGCCGCGTCTGCCGAACCAAATTGACGATGTAGCTGCTTATGGCTTCGCTGACGCGCACGCGTTCCGTCGCCGCGCGCCACTGCGCGAGTTCGCCCGGCTGCAAAACCGGCGCGCGCAATTCCTCCAGCAGCCTCCGCTCCGGCGCTTCACCCTCCGCCACGAGCCGCGCCAGTTCGTTTTCGTCTTCCAGCGCCGGATAGCCCATGCGAATTTTTAAGAGGAAACGGTCTTTCTGCGCCTCCGGAAGCGGATACGTGCCCTGATGCTCGATAGGGTTTTGCGTTGCAAAAACGACGAAGACTGGCGGTAGCGCGCACGTCTCGCGATCAATCGTCACTTGCCGTTCTTGCATACCTTCCAGCAGCGCCGACTGCGTTTTTGCGGGCGCGCGATTAATCTCATCCGCCAGTAAAAAATTCGTAAAAATCGGCCCGCGCACCAGGCGGAATTGCTGCGTCTTCAAATCGAAGACACTCGTCCCGGTGATATCCGCGGGCATCAGATCCGGAGTGAACTGAATTCGCTGGAATTCGCCGGCCACTGCGCGCGCCAACGCCTTCACTAGCAAGGTTTTGCCAACGCCGGGAACGCCTTCGATGAGTGCATGCCCGCCGGCGAGCAGTGTCACTAGCGCGAGATCAATCGCTTCGTTTTGACCGACAATCACGCGGCCCAGAACTTCTCTGACGCGCCGCGCACTGAGCGTAATCGTCGCGAGCGCCACCTGCCCTTGCGCTTCAGCGCCTGCGGACCGCGTCTGGCCGTCCGCGTCGGGTACCAGTTTGTCATTCATGCGATTCATGCCTCCTCGGGAGTCGTCTTCGGCGAAGGGAGAGAGCTATTGGGAGCCTCGGGACCGGCATGAGCTAAGCCTTTGGCGAATGCACGGCGTTCGGCGATCAAATGCTTCAGCTCCGTATACCCCGCAAGAGGGGATTGCGCGAGGGCGGCGCGCAGCCGCGGACCCCAACGCGGATCGCCTGAAATGGCTTGCGCATCCTGCGGCGAGCGGCGGCGGAACTGTTCCCAGCATTCGGCCACAACCCGCTCTGCAGCAACACTCCGCTGAAAGAGGCGTTGCCCGGCCAAGCCGGCAGCTTCGCCATGGCGGATGATCTCCCCGCTAGGGTCGGACGCGGGGCGTTGCACCAAATCGCCGCTCATGCTCCAAAGCAGCGCCAGCAGAGACGCCCAGAACAAAAGCAGCGCCGCTTGCAGCCGATAGCGCTTCACGAGCCAGAGCACGCCCTCATCCTGATGCAATCCGTGCAAGGTTTCATCCAGCCAAATCACGGGCCGTCCGCCCGCGAGAAAATCCAGCACGACTGGATTCGGATGCGTCTTGATCGCCTCGTTCAACAAGAACGATTGTTGGCTCGCCGCGAGCAATTCGCCATTTCCGACCCGGCGCATGGCCATATAGACATGCGTCGGGGGCCCACCGTCAGCCTTCAGTGCAACCGAGGATCCATCTATCACGTTCGCCGGTCCTGCATAGAGCGTAGTCCACTCTGCATCTGTTATGAGCCAGGGAGCATTGGCGGCGAGATACATCAACTCGCTTCCCGCCGGCATCGCGGGGAACCTGGGATCGGCCCAAGCGGGCCCGGACTCAGCTTTTCCTGGAGAGTCGTATCCTTTCTCAAGCCCCCAGCTTTTCTCTTTTTGCCACTTCAGGCCGCCAGACTTTGGATTGCCTTCAAGCTCAGAAATTGAAGCGACACTGACGCCGGGCTCGCGTTGCAGCAGGACTGCACGGCCGCCACGGCCGAGAAAGTCCTCCAACAAGCCATGGAATTTGCCGCCTCTAACGATCTTCCCGTCCCGGGTTTCTACATCGCCGTAGTCGTAGCCGCCGATGAAAAATGCCGTGGTACGAGTGGCATCCTGATCCGCGAGCGAATTCTCATCCTGGCTGCGCTTCACTTTATACCCGGCGCGCTCATAGGAGTCGAACAGCAAGCTGGTGCCGTAAGGGTCCTGGCGAAAGCTGGACCCCTCATCGCTTGTTTTTGACTGATTCAGATGTGCCATCAGCAGCAAAATGCCAAAGACGCTCGCGAAAACGGCGGCGGCCAGCAGAGGACCGCGCCAGTTCAGCACGGCCCGTTGGTCTGAGCGATTGTCAGACATGGTTGAGCAGCTCCCTCTGACCCTGGCGGTACGCCGTGACCGCCGCTGGCGTCACTACGTGAAACCCATACCAAACGCGCTCGAACAGCCGCAGGCTGCTGCGCAAATTCTCGGGAACCTCGGCGCGCGCCTCGACCGCCGCTTGCGGGCGCCGTCGCCAGCGGCGAGTGAACTCATCGAGATATTCGCGATTCGTGCGATCGCGGCGAATCGTCAACCATTCGCGCTGCGCCAGTCCAGCCAGCAGGGCCAGGTACGCCGCACGCAGTGCCAGCCGCAACTCGCCTTCTCCCTCGAGGCGCTCTGCCAGCGCGAACCATTCGTCCTCAGAACGCTGACTCGCTACCGCCGCGTTGCTGAGGTCAGGCAGCGGCGCCATTACAACCGGAAGCGAAAGCTGGGCAGCCTCCCGGCGCCGCCGAAGCCAAAACAGCAACGCTCCTAGTGCCAGGGTCATTACCGCTACTAGCGCCAGCCATAATCGAAGGTCCTTCAACTGCCAGCCGCCGCGCTTTTCGTTCCTCATCGAGGGACTCAGGCCGCGGGGCCAGAGTTTGCGAAGAAAATTCCAGAGCACATTCCAGGCGCGGCTGATGGCATTTTGGGTATTGGAGAGCAGCTTTTCAAACCACGTAGGCGGGCTCTGATGCTCGGCGTCGTGCCAGCGATAAAGCGCACGTTGTGATTCCTCATCCAGGGCTTGGCGCAATTTCTGCACGCGTGCACGGCGCGCTGAATCGGCTGCTGTTTCCTCGCTGCCGGTGCTTGCCGAAACCTGCGCAGCGTGCGCACCCGGCACTTGGGAACCAACCAACAGAATCGTCGCAAGAATGACGAACGCGCCGGTCATCGCGGTGCGTCGAACTCTCGCGGATGCAAGCATGTCTGCCTTCTTCTGCTGCTCTCGTGGGAGGCTCGCCAGTAATCCGCGCAGGTCGTCACCTTCCCGAAGCGACCTCAAGTGCTGGTAGACAACGACGAATGTGCATTTCACGATGGGATCGAGTGCCAGCCAAGCACCCGCGAAGAGCGAAAGCCAGAACGCGGAGCTACGGAGCAGGGCATAGGTCCCCATTACTGTGGACAGAAGAGTATTTACCCCAAAAATCGAGTGCAGGAGCTGCGGGAGAATCATCGCTAGCACGAGGCCGTTCAGCCACACGGCGGTCCAAAGAGGGAAGAGCATAAGGAAAAGCAATAAGCTTGCGCCGTACCATTGACCCGCGAGCACTAAGCAGCCGCGAATTGAATGCCGCTCTGAGACATCCTCTCCTGCCTCGAGATCGGCGAACTGCCACGCGGTGTAGAACCACGGTGCCACAGCGACAGTAGGCAGCATCGTTAACGTAGCAGCACTCAGAGTGGTTTTCCACGCGAGCATCCGTCCTATAGCCGCCGCTCGTGCGAAAGGGCCCTCAAGCTTGGGCCTTGGCACGCCAAACGCACGCTCGCGAACACCTTGCACATAGCCAGCAACCATCCTCATGCGTAGCAGACAGGCGGCAGCAAGCAGCGCCGCCTCCATCAGCAGCGCGCCATCCGACAACCGAATCTGCCCGTTGACCACCCACATCGGGATAAAACAAAGGACGAGCGGGGCGGCGCCCGCGTAATAGCGCCACGCCTCTCTTGCGAATGTTGACTGAAACAGCGCGAATCCGCGTTCGAGCGCTTCGAGCGGGTTCAGCCTGTGGCGACGGACGCGCGCGGTCGTCAGGTGTCTCGGTTGCGCAACGGCCGAAACCGGGGCGGCTTCACTCATGGTTTTGCTCGGGCGGCTGGTTAGAAGCGACGCCGCCGAAGTTCAAATGTACCTCCGGCGTATTCGTTCGCCATCGCAATAGCGCAAAAATGAGCGCCAACAGACAAGCAAGAGCGGAAAGTCCGGCAAGCACCTGCCGGAAGCAACGCTTCAGCGACGCTTTTGGCGCAGGCGGACGTGCCATTCGCCGCAGACAAGGCGGGCAGGCCAGCTTATCGTCCTCGTCCGTCACGCATTCGCGGCAGAACGTCCCTCCACAGTGCGGGCACCGCGCCGCCGCTTCGCGCAGCGGATGAAACAAGCAGCGCGCATGGCGCAAGCCCGCCGTTGCAGGCAGGCCGTACGGCGCGGCTGGCGTGTTAGGAGCCATTCGTCGAGGTGAGATCGCCGACAGGAGTGGTCGCCGAGGCTGCTTCGGGGCTCGTTTGGACGGAGGGCTCTGGTCGTTGCGGCTCGGCTATAGGAGCCGCTGGTTGATCGCTCACTTCAGCACGGGCGGTGCGCACCGCAGCATCAATCCTCCCGAGGACTCGCCGTGCGCGTCGTGCTCGCATCACCAACGGCAGGTCAACCGTCGCTCCTGTCGTACGAATACGAGTCTTCGCCGTTGGACCGAGCGCCAGTTCCAACAACGCCCACGCCAGACCTATGCCGCCGAAAATCGCGCCAGTCGTGGAATCCACGGTATACCACAGCAAGGCGCCCAGCGCTCCAAACAGCACGCCGGGAATGATCGGCCGCAACGGCCACATGCGGCTCGGCCAGACCACAATGGATTCGAGGTCGCGCAAATAAAACCGCCGATACTCGACCGCGTACATTACGCGCTTCGCGGCCAGCAAGCAATCCTCGCTCAGATACCACTTCGTCCCGCCGGTCAGGCTGCCAACCCGTGATATTTTGCGGAACGCGTTTGGCACTCAGTGCCTCCCGGCGATCCAGCGCGGCATAAGAACGGAGACGGCGAGCAGCAGCGGGAGCCAGGCGAGCCCAGCATAAGCCATCCAGAAACGCCACCCTGACCGCGGAATTAAATACGAACGCGGGGCCCTCCGATACTTCACGTGCAAAAAAATCGCGGCTGGCAGCGCGGCGACAATCACCGGCCAAAAGAGAATCCAACCCCACCCGATTGCCAACGCAATCGAATCATAGAGCACATCGCGATGCCGCCATTCCGCCTTGCCAGCCTCCGCACCGGAATCGGCCCGCCCGCGCTCAAAGCACGTGGGGCAAACGTGCTCCGCTCCCAACTGCAAATCGCACAGCGCGCACAAAAACCGGCCGCACCGTTGGCAGCAAGCCTGAAACGCCTTGTCCGGATGAAAAAAGCACGTCGCTTGGTCCGAAAGCGCGGCCGCTGCATTTGTGTTCTGCCGGACAACGGGCCAGGCGCGGATCTGCAGCCGCTTCTCGCAGTAGGGGCAGCTCTGCCATCCTGTCTTCGTGTCCACTGGCGCCACGTCCCCTTTGCAACTGGGGCAGGTCGCAACCGTCGGTGCAATAGGCGGCAACCTCTGGGCAGCGATTATCGAAGAGCCCGGCGCGTCGGAGTCGCCAGAAGCAGGAGTGAAGAGATTGATGTTAAAGTTCACGCTACGCTCTGCTTATAGATCACCCGCGTGTCGCACACCCGATCATGCAGCGCTCGCTTCTCGCCATCCACCCCTGCCATGATCCCGCTAATCAGCATAAGGATGAAATTCAAGTAAGGGATGCCGTTGGTGACAACATTCCACATGAAGAACCGCCCAAAGGATGCGCCCCATCCCAAGTTGCGGCCGTCTGAGCGGACGACTTTCAGCCCGCAGGCCATCTTTCCGACGGTTGCACCCCAATGCTTTAGCATCACAACCTCATAGCAAATCACCGCGACGAAAATAAATACAATGAAGCTTAGGAAGACGGCTGCGAACGCCGGGTTCACGTTGGATGGTTGGCTCCCGGTGCGGAGTAAATTGGGAATGAACACGGCGGCCACGATCAGTACGGGTACTGTCATAAGAAGGCTGTCAATGATGCGTGCGCCGAAACGGATCCAGAATCCGCCATAATGCCAGCTGAGTGGCGATGCCGCGGCGGCGCCGCTCGCCATCACTCGGCTCAAGAACGCCGGCTTGCAATCGGCGCACACCCAGTTCCCGGCGATCTGCACCAAGTCAGAGTGTGCGAACGTCCGTCCGCATTGCGAACACGCCAAAACGGTTTGCCCTGGGGCTTGTTCACTCATTGGGTATTCTCCCTTGGTCCGTGAAGTCCACTTAGCGTAGCGCAAATGGTTCCCCGCGCCAAGGATCAGGACTGCCCGGGTTTCGCAAGTGTGTTACAGGGACGCCGTAGCCCAGCTAGGCTAAAGACGATTTGGTAGGCTCTCGACACCTTAATCCTTTCTGGAAACTGGACATCAACCCCAAAAGGATTCTCATATCCGGCCATGGCATGCGCAAAGCGGCCATAAAGTCGGCCGGGCACCCTACAAGAATGTCTACGACGCTTGAACGCATATCCTTTCGGAACAAGGCGGGAAGGGATTACATAACTATTACAGAAGCTCGCAGCCCCGCGTGCTAGGTTCGTAGGGGGATCGGAGGAAGTTTTGCCGAGGACTACGAACGATGAACATCTTTGAACGTGACAAGACATTTGCGCAGCCTGTTAACTGGACGACGACCATCTTCATAGGAGCATTCCACGTTGGCGCCATCCTCGCATTGTTCTTTTTCACTTGGAAAGCATTTGCACTTACGCTTCTGCTTTGGTGGGTTTCCGGAAGTCTTGGTATAGGCATGGGCTATCACCGGCTCCTCACGCATCGAGGCTATAAGACGCCGAAATGGATGGAATACTTCCTGACCGTGTGCGGAACCCTGGCCCTTGAGGGCGGGCCGATCGCTTGGGTGGCGACGCATCGTGTCCATCACCAAAATACCGACAGGGAAGGTGATCCGCACTCGCCCCACGATGGAGGGCTCTGGGCGCACATGGGTTGGATTCTGACGGGCCAGGCAATGCATAACAATGCCAAAGAACTCTTACCTTTCGTACCGGATCTCCGAAAAGACAAATTTCATGTGTGGATCAGCAAGTGGCACTGGGTTCCACTCACATTTCTCGGTGTGCTTATCTTCGCGATCGGTGGCTGGTCGTGCCTGCTATGGGGAGTTTTCCTGCGAACGACCCTTGGTCTCCACGCCACTTGGCTCGTGAACTCCGCAACGCACATGTGGGGATCGCAGCGTTTCATCACTGGTGATATGTCCAAAAACAACTTTTGGGTGGCGGTGCTGACTTTCGGGGAAGGATGGCACAACAATCACCACGCAGACGCACGGGTGGCGCGTCACGGCCTTGCCTGGTATGAGTTTGATGTGAACTGGTACGGGATTTGGGCGCTGCGGACGCTCGGTCTCGCGTGGGACGTAAAACTTCACGCTGTGGAATAGCAAGGAGACCGCGAAGCACAATTCCGGCCGAAGTTACCAAACCTCAGATTTTGCTGCCGGGGCTCACAGGAAATTAAGCCATCCCCGAGCTACAAGAAATGCCGGCGGAGCCCAGCTTTTATTTTGATAGAGCGGGTACAACTCTGACATAAACTAAAAGGCATGCGCATCACGCGCCGCACGAAAGCGATCGCATTCTTTATTGCGCTGGGTGCGTGTCTTGTCGCTCTGGCAATCGCGCTGAATGTCGGCTGGATGATCTTCCACTGGCGTCAGGCTGTTCCACTTGTCCTCGGCATCATCCTCTTTGCACTGTTGATCGCCGGTCTGGTGATGAATACGATTTTCCTCGTCCGCGAAATACGCCGAAATGAGCAGCAAGATAGCTTCCTGAATGCCATTACGCACGAACTGAAGACGCCGATCGCATCAATTCGACTGTATCTGGAGACGCTCGAAAAAAGACCACTGGCCGAAGCGCAGCGCCGCGATTTCTATCACATCATGCTCGAGGACACCGATCGTCTGCTCGCTACGGTTGAGCAAGTGCTCAAGGCCAGCCAAGTACGGCAAGGAAGTCTGCGGCGGAGTTGGCAGGGTGTCAACTTCAACGAAATCGTGAATGATATGTTGGAACTTACGCGGGTGCGGCAGCACTTATCCTCCAGCGCATTGTATTGGGGCAGTAAGCCATCCGATGAGATTACTGTTATGGGGAGCGCCGAGGAGTTGCGCACCGCGGTCTTCAATCTCTTTGACAATGCCGTTAAATACTCAGGGAAAGAAAAGAAGATCGTTGTTGATATCTTGACGCCCAACATCGATACGGTTGCGTTGCGCGTACTTGACCACGGTGTCGGCATCGGAAGAAAAGAGCTGAAACGCATATTCAAGCGGTTCTACCGAGCGCCAAATCCTGCCACGGGACAGGTCAGGGGAACCGGCCTCGGTCTGTTTATCGTGCGCTCGATCGCCCGCCGCCATGGTGGTGATGCTTACGCTGAAAGCGAAGGCGAAGGCCTCGGCAGCACGTTCACGATGCGCCTTCCGAGAGTTTATCGCGTATGAGCCGGATACTCATTGTCGAAGACGAGGTGCATCTAGCGCAGGGACTGCGGTTCAACTTCGAAGCGGAGGGCCACTCCGTGCATATAACGGAGCGGGGTGAAGACGCATTAACTCGTCTGGTGAAGAATCGAGAAGACTTTGATGCTCTTGTGCTCGACGTCATGTTGCCGGGCAAAGATGGCTTTTCGGTTGCCTGCGAATTGCGGGAAGCGAAGAATTACATCCCCCTGCTCATGTTAACTGCCCGTGGGCGACCGGAAGATGTGCTCAAGGGATTCGAATCTGGCGCAGATGATTATTTGCCGAAGCCGTTCAACCTGGCGATCCTGATCGCGCGGATCGAAAGCCTGCTACGCCGGAAGAATTGGTCGCGCATGACGAATTCTGGCGCTAGGGATCACGCGCGGCCAAATACAGACTCGCAGGACAGCTTCCAGTTCGAGGATAAAATCATTGATTTTCAGAATCTTCAATTGCGCTCCGGCAGCAATATCGTGCAACTCACTGTGATGGAGTCGGACCTGCTCCGCTACTTGGCCAGGCATGCCGGACATCCAGTGTCCCGTAAGGCAATTCTTCAGGATGTCTGGAATTTGCATCAAGATACAGATACGCGGGCCATAGACAACTTCATCGTTCGCCTACGCCGTTATATTGAGCCCAAGCCCTCGAAACCCCGCACGAAAACTCACTCCTTCCAGTTTTGGAAACCGGATGCACCTTGGCCGGATCAATTACTTCAGCAGTTCGCTTGCATATCTGGCGGGAACGGCAAGATTCGAGCCGCCAAAGCCCTTAAGTATCGCGAAATTTATGCCAATGACCTTTCCGTTGCGATTAAAGAGCGGCCCACCAGAGCCGCCAGACGTAGTCGCCGCGTCATACACAATCTTGTCCTTTAAAACGTCGCCGATGTGTCCTTGCGTCGTGGTCGGCCGAATTAACTGCTGCGAAGCAATCCGCGACATTACCTGGCTTACGTCTTGCGCCCCGGCCGCAATCTTCTGCGCTACATCCGAACTCGCCCTCGCCAGAATGCCTTCCACAGCGGTGGGATAGCCCATGAGAACCACAGGCTCTCCCGCCACGCTGGCCTCGTTCCGAGCGTCCAGTTCCAACAGCTGTGTATGAGCGGGCGGCGGAGTTTCCAGCTTCAGGGTGGCAACATCAGCCTCGGATGAAATTCGATCCAGCTTGGCCCGAATAGCCGCGGACTTTCCCGGAAAGTACGCCTCGTACGACGAGACGTAAGGATCGACACCCTGATCAAGCAGATGCTTCATATCTTCGTCATGCCACCAAGGCTCCGCAACGTGGTGGTTTGTAAGAAGTGTTCCATCGCGCCCAGCAAGAAAACCTGTGCCAGAGGCGTCCACCTGAAGAACGGGACCTGCGCCACCAATGTCGAGCTGGGCCATCCCCTTATCGTCAACTTGCGGCTTACCGTTCGCATCCATCGCCACCTGAAGCGATTTGCCTGACTGTTTGTCGCGGAATTCCACGACCACGTGCAGCAGGCACACGCTGGGTCCATACTTTTGGACAATCGTTTCGGCAATATTGCCTT
>QHYL01000395.1 GCA_003224105.1 Acidobacteriota bacterium
CGCGGAGTCAGAGGGAAAAGTAAAAACCTGTTCGGCTTTCGAAACCGTAATGTCGTAAAGCTTCGGGCCTGAGGATGTAGTGATTTCGAGGTCGACCGGAACGCGGAAGGTGCCGACTCGGCCTTCGACTTTTTGGGTTTGCTTAACCGTCAAAGCGACTTGATGTTTGTCGTTATCGTAGGAATAGCTCAAGTCGAATTTTGGCGCGCCCGCGCCATAAAGCCACTGGCTGAAGAACTGGTCCACGTTGTTGTGGGAAGATTCCTCCATGGCTTTGACAAGATCCGCAGTGACGACGTTTTTGCCGCGGTTCACTTCAAGGTAGTGCTTGAGACCGCGATAAAAGGCGTCTTCACCAAGCTGGTAGCGAAGCATAGTAAGAACCCAGCCGCCCTTGGTGTAAGCGTTGCCATCAAACTCGCTGGAATCGTCGAAGTCGTGGCGGACGATCGGCTTGTTGAAAAGATTGCCCTCGCCGAACCATTGGCGCGCGCCTTCCCAGCGTTCATAGTCGGCCTGATCCTTGCCGTAATGAGCCTCCGTCCACACATTCTCCATAAACGTCGCGAAGCCCTCGTTGAGCCAGATGTCGCCCCAATCTTTGCAGGTGACGAGGTCCCCGAACCATTGGTGGCCGAGTTCGTGGGAGATGAGGCCGTCCTCATCGGTGTAGAGTTCGGCGGCAATCTTGGGATGATTGAGAGAGCTACTGGTGTTGGTGGTGGCGCTGGAATTTTCCATGCCTCCAGCGACGAAGTCATCCACCATGACTTGCGCGTATTTTTCCCAGGGGTAGTCGACGCCGAGCTTTTTGCTGAAGAGATCAATCATGGCGGGAGTGCGGCCGTAGTTGACGGGGAGACGATCGCCGCGGCCTTTCGGGGCGTAGTAAGTGACCGGCATGCCGCGCCAGGAATCCTTTGCTTCATCGAACTCACCGGCAACTACCGTGGTGAGATAGGTCGAACTGGGAACGGATTCGCGCCAAGTCCAGGTCTTTAAGCTTTTGCCTCCGTCGGAAACGCTGATGAGCTTGCCATTCGAAACGGTAATCCAGGAAGCAGGAACGGTGAGAATGGTTTCGGTCGTCAGACGATCGTTGGGATAGTCGTAAGTGGGAAGGTAGTAGCGTGTGTCTTCGGATTCGCCTTGCGTCCAGATTTGCCTGGGGCGATCCGGATAATCCTTGTCGGGAAGGATGAAGTACATGCCCTTGGTCGGTTTACCTTCGTATCGAATCGCAACCTCGAACTTGTCGCCGGCCCTAGCCGCTCCGGGGAGTGAGACGATAAGTTTGTCCGCCGTGGTTTCAAATTTTGCAGCGGATTTGTTGACGGTGACACTCTGGATGGTGAGGCCCACTGAATCAAACGAGATCTTCGCGATGCCGTCGCGGAGAATGGAAACCGAGTGGGTAACATCACCAAGAACTTTCTTCTGTCCCAGGTCAAAGCGCAAACCAATACGGGAATGTTGCAGGTCGTAGTCGCGCGCGCGAGCGTACGGCTCATCGGCGCGAAGTTGTAATGCGGCGATGAAAACGACCAGCAGCGCCGCCGTCGAGAAGACTGTGACGCGACGGCCGTTGGCACTTCTTTGCATTGGATATTTCATTTCGTTTCGCTCCTGTGAATCTTGTGTCCCGACCGTTCGAGCGCGCTGACAGCGGCCGAAAGACTCTCTGAAGAAACGAGCAGGTAATCCGTGTCAAAGGTGGAAATCGTGAACAGGCTCAGCTTCGCTTCCGCGAGGGACGAAGCCAGGGAGGAGAGCACGCCGGTCTCCATCAAGGCAAAAGGCCCGTGAACCCTTAGAACACTCCAGCCGGGTTGCGACCGTACACCCGCGGGGACGCGAGCATGTTCGCAAACGACAGAGAGTTCGTCGCTGGTCCGAGTGACGGAGAAAAAAGTGCCTTGCGTCGCCCATTCTGGAATCGGGGCATTGGCCGCGAGTTGGGAAATCGCAAAACGTTCGGGCAGAAGAGTCAGTTCAAAACGGCGGAGGGCGGTCGTCATCTCGTTAGAGCAGGCTCCTGACGAGTCCGCCGTCCACAGCGATCGAGGTGCCCGTGACGTAGCTGGCGCGCTCGGAAGCGAGAAAAGCCACGACTGCGGCAAACTCCTGAGGGGTGCCGAGGCGCTTCATGGGAATTTCACTCTCCCAGCTCACAAAAACTTCTTCCGGCTTCGAGCCAGTGCGCGCGGAAATGGTGGAAGCCAATCCGTCGAGGCGAGCGGTGCGCGTGTAACCCGGGCAAACGTTGTTCACGGTGATGCCGTCGGCGGCGTATTCATTGGCGAGCGTACGAGCGAGGCCCGTGACTGCGGCGCGCACGGAATTGGAAAGGAGCAACCCGTCGACAGGCTGCTTCACGGCCGAAGAGGTAATGGTAATCAGACGCCCCCACTTGGTTTTCTGCATGCGCGGCAGAGTTTCCCTGGCAAAAAAGACGGTGCTCATTAAGAGTTGCTCGACAGCGGAGCGCCAATCTTCCGGCTTGGTGTTCTTAAAAGAGTTGGACGGAGGACCACCGGAATTGGTAACACAAATATCGAGACGCCCAAAACGGGCTTCGACAGCCGCCACAAAAGACGCAACTGCCGCAGAATCAGTGACATCGAGGGCTTGATGGAAGACTTCGCGACCCGCCGATTTTTGGATTTGCGCGGCGGCCTCAGCGAGGCTACTGGGAGTGCGGGCGCAAATGGCGACGTGAGCGCCCTCGCGAGCGAGTTCCTCGGCGACAGCCTTGCCCAAGCCTTTACTAGCCGCCGCGACTATAGCCACGCGGCCACTGAGCCCCAGATCCATTCCATCTCCAAGTTCAAAGCTGCAATCCTCTCGCAAAACACGGGAAAGCGTCAACGCGGGCGTGCCGAAGAATTTTATTTGCGCGACGCGCGGCACGGCACTAAGATGCAGGCAATTCCATCATTGCTGAGGGTGACCCCTGCCCGAGGGGTTACGGGAGGCATCGTATGCAACGCACCAAGTGGTTCGCGTTAGCGGTAATCCTTCTTGGTTCATGGAACATCGCTACGGCGCAGCAGATTGGAAAGTATGTGCCAATCCAGGCGGGTTCGGATGTGGATCACGCGTTAAACGAAATTAACGCGACCGCCGATCCGGCCCAAAAGCTCGCGCTGATTGAGAAGTTCGCCGAGGGGCCGGGGAAAGAAGGCAATTATCCGCTCGTGGCCAACGGGCTTTTTGTGGATTACTACCTCAGCCAAAAGAATTACGACAAGGCGTTTGAATATGGCGACAAACTCTTCGCATTAGACCCAGACAGTTTTCAAAACGCAATTAACATGGTGCGCGCCGCGGCGGAAAAGGGAGACGTGGACAAGCTCTCCTCGTATGGGGAAAAAGCCGGCGGGATTATCCAACGGTTTAAGGCTGCGCCCGCCCCAGAGGGCACGGCCGCCGCAGCTTGGGAAGAACAGAAGGCGCGTACGCTGGAAGCCAACAAGGACACCCTCGTTTATGTCCAGCAACTGGTGTTCAGCGGAGTGTATCAAGCCAAAGAGCCGTCGAAGCGCGCAGCTTTGCTGCTGAAATTCGCTCAGGCGTTTCCGGATTCGCCGCTTGCGAATCAGGCGCTCGGCGTCGCGGCAACGGCGTACCAGCAGGCGCAGAACACGGCGAAGATGCTGGAAGTGGCGAATGGCCTGCTAGCCAAAGATGCAAACAATGTGGGCATGCTGCTTTTGCTTTCGGACTATTACGGGGACAAAGGCGAACAACTGGATAAAGCCGAGGGTTATGCAAAGAGGGTTATCTCGGCATTGGAGAGTGCAGCGAAGCCCGAGGGACTTACAGACGAACAATGGGCGCAACAGAAGGGGCTGCAAAAGGGCCTGGCGCTAAGCTCGCTCGGGCAGGTCAACATCGAAAAGAAGGACAACGTGCAAGCGGTGGAGAATCTAAAGGCGGCGGCGCCGCTGGTGAAACCAGATAATGGGAGCTATGCGCAAAATCAATATCGTTTGGGATTCGCGCTACTGAATTTAAAGAAAAACGCGGAAGCGAAGGAGGCGTTTACACAAGCGGCGTCGGTCAATAGCCCTTACAAAGGGCTGGCGCAGGAAAAATTAAAGGGACTTGCCGGTCCTGCGGCAGCCAAACGAAAGCCGTCCTAGTTTGCTGCCGAATCGGATGGGACCTGCCGCGCATCTAAGGTGCGTAGACGGTCTAGCAGTGGAAAAGGAGAGTTCGATGCCTGAGATTGCAACGTTTGGAGCCGGATGCTTCTGGGGAGTGGAGGCGGCGTTTCAGCGCGTCCCTGGAGTGATTGACACGGCCGTGGGGTACAGCGGCGGACACACGGAGAATCCGACTTACCAGGACGTCTGCACTGATGAGACGGGCCACGCCGAAGTTGTGCAAGTAACGTTTGATCCAGCCAAGGTGAGTTACGAGCAGTTACTGAACGTGTTTTGGCAAGAGCACGATCCGACGCAGGTAAACCGCCAGGGGCCGGACTTTGGGACGCAGTACCGCACGGCAATTTTCTTTCACTCACCGGACCAGGAAGCCATCGCCAAGAAGTCGCGCGCGGCGCTGGAAGCGAGCGGCAAGTATCGCCGGCCCATTGCGACGGAGATTACGCCTGCAGGCAAGTTCTATCGCGCAGAAGACTACCACCAGAAATATCTGCAGAAACGCGGCGCCGCTTCCTGTCATTTCTGAGCGGGTAGGGCAGGTTCCTGGTTCGGGCGGCCCTGATCAAGCTACTCTGCGTAGTTTGGTGGCCCTGCCCACTTCGACCCATTCGACAACAAAGATGTTGCCCTCGTGATCGAAGCAAGCTCCGTGAGGACATAGGAAACGCCCTGGGATAAAGGTATCACGCGCTTGTTCGCGAGCTCTGCGCCAGTCCTGCTGAGTCGAATAGTCTCCACTGCCCAGACTAGCGGCCACCTTGTTGCCGCTATCAAGAATCACGACTTTGCTCCAAAGGTCTGGGATGACCACGTCGCCCTTACGCTCGTCGAAATGGCAAGGCATCTTTGTCGTGCCGAGAATAAAATCGATGTGCTTGCCGTCCAGTGTAAATCGCTGTAATCGCTCGTTCGAGCGATCGGCCACGACGAGCACCGAAGGTTCTGTACGCGTATCCACCCAAAGGCCGTGGGGGCAATCGAGTTGCCCGGCTTCCTTGCCCAAGCCGCCAAAAGTGCGAATGAACTGAGCTTTTTGGTCGTATTGATTGATATAGCTGGAACCGTAACCGTCGCCAACGTAGATGTCGCCATTGGGCGCAATCGCCACATTGGTTGGCCTGTAGCTCGGGGCCATCCCGTTCTTGCCCTGATAAGCGGGTGATTCCGCAGGATAGCCAAGAGTGAAAACCTCTTCACCTTTCAGCGTGCGTTTTGTAACTATGCCGTGCTGAAAATCGCAGAGATAGAGAAACTCCTCCCTGCCTTCTTTGCGGATTGACAAGCCATGCGCTCCGCCTTTGAACTGGCCACCCCAGGAACGCACAAACTTTCCTTCCTGGTCAAAAACCACAATCGTGTCCGGAGATTCGCTCGTGGAATGAACCGTGTGATGAATATAGATATGACCTTGCGAGTCTTCACAGACGCCGTGCGTGTTCCCATATCGTATATGGGAGGGAAGCCGGCCCCAGTCATGGAGCGCTTCATATCGATGTTCGCCCTCGCCAAGAATCGGCGCACGATTACCGGATTTGTTGGTTGCCCCGAGAAAGAGCGGTGCCACACCAGCTGCCCCGGCGGTAGCGAGAAAGTTGCGTCGGCTGACTCTCATGGATTCTGAACTGCTGCAGATAAAAGAATGAGTGCAAAAGCCCCCACTTATTTTTGAGCTGTTACAGGTCTCTCCGTGACGAGCTGCGGATCGGCAAATTGCAACCAGAAGCCCATCATTTCTTCGTCGCTAGGCTCGCCCCAACGAACCGCCTTGGACGGGTCGGGATTCAAGGGGTTGTTCTTCGAGTTGTCAAAATAGGCCACGGTCATTAGCTTGGCGCCTTTTGGCAACAGAAACTGCTTCTTCAAAAAATATGTTTCCTGCCAGCGGAAATCGTAGTGCGGCACGTCCAGAAGCACTTCTTCGTGTCCATCGGGATAAATGGCTTTGGTGGTCATGCTTTTTCCGCGGAAGTGCATGTGCGCTGTATAGGCCACGGCGGTAACGTCTTTCGGGAGGGTGAAACAGGATGTGACGCGGTGATTGGAGTCGTTGGGAGGAATCCGAAACATATTGTTCCAGATTTCATACTGCGCCACCTCATGCTTTACCGGTTCCTTGGCAAAAACGAGCCCGACGCTGGTGCGATCTTTCACGTCCAGGCCGTGATGGTTGCTGTAGTGAACCTGGAATTGTAAATAGGCACCGGCAGGAATTCGAAGCGCGTATCCCGTTGGCCGAATCTCTGGCATGTGACCCGGCAGATAAATCGCGGGGACAATATTCAGGTAGCCAGAAGGGTGACCCGGGATTCCACCACCATCGGGAGCCAAGCAACCGTCGTCAATGACGGGCGCGTCCGGACGGAGATGCAACACTTTGCCCGTGCGAAAATGAAATTCGTCTACACCCTCATTCTCTTTGGCGTGTTCTGCCAGGTGTTTGGCATATTCAGCCTGATCGATGACGGAAACCGTAGCGTGATGCACCACGCGGCGGTCACCGGGAAGGACTTCGCCAGCCTGGATCCACTTGTCTTCAGTGAAATTCGTGGGGACATAGATGTATTCATAATCGTCTTGAGCCGTCTTGGGCACGAGAAACTCAGGGATGGTGAAAACGACGTCGGGCTTGATATGCCAGCCCTTCTCAAATGCAGGCGCTGGCGGCAGGTCTTTGGAGTCGCCCTCTTTCATTCCTTCTTTCACCCACGCGTCGATAGTGGCAATGTCAGAATCGCTCAAGCGGGCATCGTTCATGAACTCGCCGACGTTGGGGTCCGCGTGCCAAGGTGGCATCTTGCGCTGCTCGACGTCTTGCCGAATCATGCGCCCAAAAGGCAAAACCTCTTCATAGGTCATGAGCGACATCGTTCGGACGATGGCAGACAACGCAATTCTTGTTCAGAATTGGCGCAATGTCCTTGGTATAGGTGATTTCGGTATAGGTGACTTCTTTTTGAAGCGATGGAGCCTGGTTTGCAGCTTCGAGCAGCAGGCCGCTGAATCCGGCAAAGGAAATGATTGCAATGATTCTTGGCAGACGCATAGTACCTCTTATCAAATCGCGCTGCCGGTTTTGGCGAGCCGGTCCACCTGAATGGCGGCAACGCGTAATATTTTACACTCTGGACTTCCGAAATTGATAAGTCCAGAAGCTTCCAGAAGGGCGGGCAGGCACGATGTGCTCATGATGACGCCTGGTTGTACATCTCATTATCCTCGTTCCTTCGGGCGTTGAAAGCGCTTGCGAGATAATCTATAACTCCAATGGAGTTGCGGAGCAAGCTGTGGTCATCTTTCAGGATGCAGTATTCTTCGCAGAACAGGGCTCATGCGGATGCGGACAAAATTTATCGGTGCAATCCTTCTTTGCATTTCTTCGGTTTTCGGGCAGGGACAGAAAGACAATCCACTCGACGCCATACGGGCGGCGCTAGCGAGCAGAGATTTCGACCACGCGGTCGAGCTCATTCGTGCGGAACTCCGCAGGTCGCCGAATAACGCGCGGCTCTGGACGTTTCAAGGCATCGCTTTTGCAGGAGAGGGGGACAATTCCAACGCGCTAGTTTCGTTCAAGAATGCGCTGAAGATAGAACCCAACAATGTGGGAGCGCTGGCGGGCGCAGCCCAAAGCGCTTACGCAACAAACAAAAGCGCGGAGGCAGTGCCACTGTTGAATCGCCTGCTGCGATTGCGCCCGGACGAACCTACGGCGCACGCGATGCTGGCCGTCCTGGAATACCGCGAAGGTGACTGCGCCGATGCGACCACGCATTTTGAAAAGGCTGGAGAAGTGATTCGTTCACAAATTGATGGCCTCAATGCCTTTGGCACATGTCTGGTCAAGCTAAAGAAGCTCGGTCAGGCGGAGTCGGTGTTTAGTCAAGCGCTCAAGCTTCGTCCCGAAGACCGCCGCGAGCGACATCTTTTGGCTTCTTTGGAAATCATGACGCGAAAGCCCCAAGAAGCTCTGGCCACACTGAAGCCGCTCCTCGATGACGCCGATCCTTCTGCCGATACGCTGCAACTCGCCTCCGCTGCATATGAAGATCTGGGGGACACTCCGAGAGCGGTCGAAACGCTGCGTCAAGCCCTCCTTCGAGATCCTCTAAACGTGAGTTTGTACTTGGACTTTGCAAATATTTCGTTTTCCCATGAATCGTTTCAGGTCGGTATTGACGTAATCGACGAGGGGCTGAGGCTACAACCGAAATCAGCGGACCTCTACCTGGCGCGTGGTGTGCTTTACGTGCAACTGGCGCAGTACGACAAGGCAGAAGCGGATTTCGAGAAGGCGCAGGAGCTGGACCCCGCGCAGTCTCTCGGCGCCGCGGCGCAAGGGCTAGCAGCGGTGCAGGAGAACGATCTTGACCATGCTCTTGCTACCGTGCAGGCAAAACTAAAGCAGAATCCGAACGATCCCATGTTGCTGTATCTCCAGGCGGACGTGCTGACGCAGAAAGGCGCGGATTCAGGAACGCCGGAATTTCAGCTGGCGTTGCAGTCCGCGGAGAGAGCCATAAAGTTGCGACCAACACTTGCAGCAGGCCGGGAAGTCCTGGCCAAGCTCTATATGCAGACGGGGCAATACAAAGAAGCGGCAGACCAATGCCGAAAAGCGCTTGCCAGCGATCCGAAGGACCAAACCGCTTTGTACCGTTTGATTCAAGCACTCCGCAAGATGGGAGACAAGGACGAACTCCCGGCTTTGCTGAAGCGCCTCGCGTCGCTTCGCGAGGAAACCACAAAAGAAGAGAGAGAAAAGTATCGATATAAGTTGATTGAGGAAGGAGAGCCGGCGAAGCCGTAAAACTCGCAGCGACGGCTAAGTCGTTGTCGGAAACGAACGCAAAGTCTGTTGAGCGCCTCGTTTCTGACCCTGGCCACAACAGAGTGAAGCACGCAAAGAATATGAAACTCTCCAGGTTGAACCTCCGATGAAATACACGCGCCGTACGTTTGTCCTTTACGGTATGGGCGCTGCGGCCTGTCTGAGCGCTAGACGATTGGCCGCTCAAGGAGTTTCAACCCACACCGCGAAACCACTCGCCAGACCGGCACCTTCGGGTCGGCCCTTCAACGCCCGTTTCGTCGACGTCGCGCCCGACGCGGGATTACAGCATCCCGTGATTTACGGAGGTGTGGAAAGCAAGAAATACATCCTGGAGGCAACAGGATGCGGCTGCGCCTTTATCGACTTCGACAACGATGGATGGATAGACATTTTTTTGCTTTCTGGGACACGCCTTGAGGGCAATCCGCCAGGGGCGACCAACCGGCTCTACAAGAACAACCGGGACGGAACTTTTTCTGACGTCACCGAGAAAGCTGGGCTCCTCCGCGAGGGTTGGGCATGCGGAGTCTGTGTCGGGGACTACAACAACGATGGCTTTGACGATATTTTCTGCACCTATTTCGGACAAAACGTTCTCTACCGCAACAACGGCGATGAAACGTTCACGGATGTCACTAAGTCCGCTGGGCTGTTAAACGAGCGGCCGAGATGGGGAGCAGGATGCAGTTTTCTGGATTATGACCGCGATGGTCATTTGGACTTGTTCGTTTCCAACTACGTGAGGTTTTCGTTCGAACACGCGCCCATACCTGGGGACAACGTCAACTGCAATTGGAAAGGAATTCCCGTCGAATGTGGACCGCGTGGGCTGCCGATGGGGAGGCATTCGCTCTACCGTAACAATGGTGATGGAACATTCATCGATGTCAGCTACAAGGCAGGAATTGCAAAAAGCGAAACCTATGGCATGACTGTGGTTGCCGCCGATTTTGACGAAGACGGATGGCCCGACATCTACGTTGCCTCGGACTCTACACCCAGTTTGCTGTTCATGAACAATCATGACGGAACTTTTCGAGAGGAAGGAGTAGTGCGAGGAGTGGCCCTTAGCGACGACGGCATGGAGCAGGCGGGAATGGGCGTCGGTGTCGGCGACTATGATCTGGACGGGCACCTGGATCTCTTCAAGACCCACTTCGCGGACGACGCTAATGTTCTTTATCGCAACGACGGGAAGGGATATTTCGATGATATGACGCGATCGTCGCGCGTCGGCGTCGAAACGCGCTATGTATGCTGGGGAGCCGGAATTACCGACCTCGACAACGATGGTCACCCAGACCTGTTCATGGTGACCGGCAACGTCTATCCGGAAGTAGAACGAAAGCTCCCGCAATACGCCAACAAGACACCGCGCGCGGTGTTTCGCAACCTTGGCAACCGCACTTTTGAAGAACTGATCGAGGGGGCGGGCCCGGGAGTAGCGGCGGCGCATTGCAGCCGTGGGTGTGC
>QHYL01000599.1 GCA_003224105.1 Acidobacteriota bacterium
GAACAAAGTACCGAATATGATAATCGCGTATACCCAGCCAAGCAGACGCAGAAATTCCGCTCCGCGATATCGAACGCCAAAATACAGCCCCACCAGCGTGTTCCCCACCAATGCTACAACCGATATGATCGAAACGAATATGCTACCGGACCAAAAAATCGACAGAGCAATGTAGCAAAGTAGAACAGCCAAGAGAGGTACGGACAAAACCGTCTTTAGATTTAGCTTGCCAAATCTCGCCAGGAAGTATGCTGCCAAGATGTAGATAAGCGGCCAAGCCACTCTCTTGACAGGCGACCCAAGGATCTCTTCACCGGCTGCCGAGTATTGCTCTTCGCTCATCAGCAAACGGATGAAAGCAGTTGAGGCATACGACAGGGCACAGACCGCGAAGATTCTCTCGGAAAGAGGCAATCTGGCAAGCTGAGATACTCGTGCCGTATTCATTTTTCCAATTCAAGGCAAGCCACCGCCCGCGCAGCAGCGGCAAAGTCCGGATCGTAGTGTCTCGTTCGCTGGCCTTTTGCAAACCGATCGGCATCCAAGTGAAAGTAGCGGAGACCTTGGCAGTTCTGCTCACTCGCAAAATTCCAACCTTGAACTGTGTACCGGAAGAACGTCTTCCTTATACTCCGCGGCGCGAAATGGGAAACTGTGCTTTCTAGCATCGAAGAGTCGAACTGCTGCAACCATCCATGACCTTCATAACACCCGAAAGGAACAGTCAGGTATAGACACCCGCCTGGGCGGAGAACTCTCCTCATCTCGGTTACTGCCTTCAAATAATCAAACTTGTTATCTTCGCGGAACCTACCCTCGGTCGTGTACAGAACGTTGTCCATTCCCACGTGCTCGATGACAGAAATGCAAAACACCGCGTCGAACCAATCATCGCGGAACGGCATCGAGCGGAGGTCATCAAAAACATAGGAGACTTTTTCACTCCAAAAGCATTCCGTTTCCGGTGCAAGCGTCAGGATGGTCCAATCGTGCCGCTTAACCACAGGATGGTGCATGATCATCCTGTGGTTGAGGGTTGAGCCCGCGTCAAGAAGTCGGGACGGAGAAGTGAGCGTATTTAGCTTCGAGATCACCCAGGGAAATTCCACGACCCGTTCATCTAACCGCACGCCGTAACCCTCAGGCAATCCAGTTTCTCGCTGAAACGCATCCATCCATTGCGTGTTGCAAATGTGCTGCGAGACGAATTGGGTGCGGTACGGGCCGTAGCCCACAGCGTGCGGCCGCCTGCCTTGGCAGCGGTACAGGACGCTTCCCACCAGCGACCCGGCGTATTCCGCCGAGCGCTTTACAAAACCTCCTCCACGTTGGACGGCGGCAAGATAGCTGCGCTTTGCGGCGCGGGCTGCATCGCGCAGAGACCGAATCAATGTCAATGACAACTCCGAAATGCTTAGTCCTTCCGCCATAAGCGCCCTTTTACGAAGCAGCCACCGTAACAGCTTCCTTCAACTCCCTTGAATAACTCCCGCCAACCACAGATTCATAGAACTTCACTGTCTCCTCAGCGATTCGCCGATGAGTGAAATTCTTCAGCACACGTGCACGCCCCCTGGCGCCGAGTTCGCCCCGAATTTCAGAGCTTTCATAGAGAGCGTGTAAGTCTTCAACTAAGGCTTCCACATTCTCTTCAGGAAACACACGTCCGGCATCTCCGATCACGTTTGGAATCTCTCCCGAGTTCGAGCCCACCACTGCCGTCTCGCACGCCATCGCTTCGATCAATACGCGTCCAAACTGTTCCTTCCAGCGTAAGGTCGTTCGAGACGGCAACACCACCACGTCTAGCGCGTTCATGTATTGGGGGATCTCGACCGAGGAGACGTGCGAAACCCAACGAATCCTCGAATCCACTCCCAATTCCTCCGCCACCACCCGCGCCCGCGACTCGAAGTCTCCGCTGCCAACCAGCACCAGAACGCAACGTTCCGGGAGCGCAGCCAATGCTTGGATCAGGTCGGCAATTCCTTTCTGCTTCACGATTCTGCCCACATACCCGACCGCGAACTTGCCGCCGAGCCCCAACTTCTCTCGCAGGTCTGTCGCGTCCCTTGGTTGGAACAACTCCGTGTCGACGCCAAACTGCGGAATGACCCCGATAAGTTTGGAAAACCTTCTCGCTACGAGGACGTCCCGCACCTCGTCGCTGCCGGCGATGGCTCCGTCCGCGCGCTGATCCGAAAATCGCTCAAAGTATTGGAACGGCGGGGGGTACGTTATGCGCATATTCTGCCAGGTGAAGAAAACTGCTTTCCTCCCTTCCCGCAGGCAAGCTCTTAGGGCCTGATAGGTCACAACATGGAAGGGCTCTTCATCGATATGAACTAGGTCCCACACTTCCCGTGCAACAACCTCCGAAATCTTAGGATAGAAATGTAGATGAGGCGTCCAGCTGAAAGCGCAGTCCATGACCAGTAGTTCGTACCCATCGGGGCGAACCGGCTCCATCTCCTCCCCAAGCCACTTCCGTGGCACCACCACCGTGAGTTCCACACCCAACCGGGAGAGCTCCCTCAGTTTCGCGTGGTAGGCGCCAACTGTCAGCGCCTTCGAGATCATCAAGACTTTCAAACCGCGCTCACTCCCTCCGCCGATCCCCAGACCGCGGCTGTGACGAATCGCCACCCATGACCCAAGTGCTCCATCCTCACCACTCGCCAGAGCAATAACGCAGCGCCATACGCACATGTGCCGCCCAGCATTAGCAGCACCGGATGTGCAGCCATCCAAAAGTACGAACAGATCCCGTAGATTCCCAGCGCACTGCCCAGGGCCTTCAAGCCCGTACTCAACTGTGCGGATCCGGCAGCATCCCGGAACATGTACACCATTGCACAAGCGAATAACGAATTGGCCACCAAGCTGACTACTGCCATAGCCTCGTAACCCAGCCTTGGAACCAAAAAGAAAGCT
>QHYL01000396.1 GCA_003224105.1 Acidobacteriota bacterium
GACCGGCTTCACCGGCAAAGCGGAAGTGGGCCAGAACATTCGCACTTCGATTTCGCAATCCATTGCTGATGAACTGCGTGTGCCTTTCGAAAGCGTGCGCCTGGTCATGGCCGATACCAGCCTGACCCCGTTTGATGCTGGAACGTTTGGCAGCCGCACTACACCGACGATGACGCCGCAATTCCGTCGAGTTGCCGAAGCAGCGCGCAATTTGCTCATTGGAGTTGCGGCCAAGGAGTGGAATGTTGCGTCGGAAGGATTGGTCGCGGCGGACGCGAAAGTCACAGATCCGGCTTCGAAGCGTTCCTTCACCTACGCGGAGCTCGCGCGCGGTAAAACTCTGGCGCAGAATCTTCCGGCCGAGGACCCCGTCACTCCCGCAACGGAATGGAAAGTTGCAGGCAAGCCCCTTCCCAAAGTGGACGGGCGCGCGTTCGTCACTGGAAGTCACAAATACACCAGCGACATCCGTCTGGAAGGCATGCTTTACGGCAAAGTGCTGCGGCCGCCATCCTTCGGCGCAACCTTGGCTTCGTGTGACGACCGTGCCGCGAAAGCCATGAATGGCGTCACGGTTGTGCGCGATGGCGACTTCGTCGGAGTGACCGCCCCGAGCGTGCACGAGGCCCAGAAAGCGCTCGACGCCATTCGCGCGCCATGGAAAGAAGTGCCACAAGTGTCCAGCAAGGAAATCTTTTCGTATCTCAAGAAGCACGCCGAGCCTTCTTCAAATGAGCGGTTCCGGCATCAAAAAGGTTCCGTGGAAGAAGGGCTCGCCGCTGCAGAGCATCGTCTCGATGCGACCTACAACATTGCGTACATCGCGCACGCTCCGCTTGAGCCCCGCGCGGCCGTGGCGCAATGGGCCGATGGCAAGCTCACGGTTTGGACTGGCACGCAGCGGCCCTTCGCCAATCGCGACGAGCTTGCCAGCGTCTTTCACATTCCCGAGAGCAGCGTTCGGGTCATCGTTCCGGACACTGGCGCGGCGTATGGCGGAAAACATACCAGCGATGCAGCCATCGAGGCGGCGCGGCTGGCCCGTGCTGCGGGAAAGCCCGTGAAAGTCGTCTGGACGCGCGAAGAAGAGTTCACCTGGGCCTACTTCCGGCCAGCGGGAGTGATCGAAGTCAAAGGCGGCATTTCCAAAGACGGAAAACTAACCGCTTGGGAATTTCACAACTGTCATTCCGGCATGTCGGGGATAGAAACGCCGTACGACGTTACGAATCAGCACACCGAATATCACCAGGTGCCTTTGGTTTTGCGCAGCGGCTCCTATCGAGGCCTCGCCGCCAGCGCCAATCATTTTGCGCGCGAGTCGCACATGGATGCGCTGGCTCATGTTGCGCAAATGGATCCTCTCGGGTTCCGGATAAAGAATCTCTCCGATGCGCGAATGCGTGCTGTCCTGGAAGCAGCCGCCAAGTCCTTTGGCTGGCCGCGCCAGAAAACGCAAGAGGGGCAAGGGTTTGGTCTTGCGTGCGGCTCCGAGAAAGGAAGTTACGTGGCAGCATGCGCCGAGGTTGCCGTAAATCGCGCTTCCGGAGACGTGCGCGTAGTCCGCGTCGTCGAAGCCTTTGAGTGCGGCGCAATCGTTAACCCAGACGGCTTGCGCAATCAGGTGGTGGGCGCGATCATCCAAGGGCTAGGCGGAGCGCTCTTCGAAGCCGTCGAATTTGAGAACGGGCGAATCACAAATCCGCACTTTGCAGCGTATCGCGTGCCGCGCTTCCGCGATGTGCCCGAGGTGGAAGCCGTGCTCCTGGATCGAAAAGACATTCCGTCGGCGGGCGCGGGTGAAACGCCAATCATGGCGATTGCTCCGGCGGTAGGCAACGCGCTGTTCGATGCCACCGGCGTTCGCCTCAACAATTTGCCGATGGTTCCGAACGGTTTGCCAGTGGCTTGAAACGGATCGCTGGCAGCAATCAAGCATACGAAAGGATTCCATGAAGCGCATCACGCTGGCCCTCGGGTTTGCTATCGGGCTCTTCGGCTTGAGCGCATGCAAGAAGCAAACGAATGACGGTGACGCTATTCGCGCGGGAATCCTGCAGCACCTGACTTCCATCGGCACGCTAAACATGAGCGCCTTGGACATGGACATGCGGAGCGTTTCCGTCACCGGAAATCAGGCTCATGCAGAGGTCGAATTTCACGCCAAAATCGGCGGCCCTCCGGGCGGTGGGATGCAGGTCGCTTACGACCTCGAAAAGCGCAGCGGCTCCTGGGTCGTCCTGAAAAGTCAACCGCTCGGCGGGATGCAGCACCCTAATACAAATCAGAACCCGAGTGCCAATCAGCCTGTCCATTCGATGCCCAATTTTGACGAACTCTTGAATCCTTCCGGCGCTCCGGGGCAAGCCAAGCTTCCTCCGGGACACCCGCCGCTTAATTCGCCGCAACAGCCGGGTTCAACTTCGAGCAGCCAAGAGCAACCTCCTGCGAAGAAGCCTTGATAGCGCACTCTCCGTTCAGGTAACACAATTGGTTTTAGATGGTTTTGTCCTTGGCGTAGCAGAGCGATTCCATATTGCATTCCGCGCACTTTGGCTTGCGCGCCTGGCAAATTCTTCGCCCGTGCCAGATGATCTGGTGAGAAAACTGAATCCACTTGTCTTTCGGAATCACTTGCATTAGGTACTGCTCGATTTTCTTCGGGTCTTCGTTGCGGGTCAGGTCCAGCCGGTTTGCGATGCGTTGAACATGCGTGTCCACGACAATCCCGCTGGGAATTCCGTAGGCCGTCCCCAGGACGACGTTCGCTGTTTTTCGCGCCACGCCTGGCAGCGTAAGAATCTCCTCCATCGTTCGCGGAACTTCTCCGCCAAAGTCTTCAAGGATGCCCTTGCCAGCACCCATCACGGACTTGGTCTTGTTACGGAAGAATCCTGTCGGCCGAATCTCCTGCTCCAGCTCGCTTGGCGTTGCGTACGCAAAAGCTTTCGCGTCGGGATACTTCTTGAACAGGGTCTCGGTGACTTGATTCACACGCACGTCCGTGCATTGCGCCGAAAGAATCGTAGCAATCAGCAATTCAAACGCGCTTTTATGATTCAGTTCACAGGTGGCGTTGGGATACGCCTCGTCCAGCTTCGCCAGAATGGCCGCCACACGCTTTGGACCGGTGCCTGCCCCGCGCGCAGGCTTTGCAGCTTGGGCTGCCCTTGCTGGTTTCGCAGACTTCGCTTTCGGGCGCACCGTTTTCTTCTTTGCAGATTCCTTTTTCTTCAAGTTTTTTGCCATGAGAGCCCAGACTATAGCATGGAGGAAAGCGCCGCGAGCAGTTTGCGGAAGGCTTTGCCGCGGTGGCTGTGCTGGTTTTTCTCCTCAGGCAAGAGCTCGGCGAAAGTTTTCTTTAGGGCAGGGAAGTAAAACACGGGATCGTAGCCAAATCCTTCCGCGCCTCGCGGAGCCTCCAGGATTTCTCCGTCAACACGGTCCGTGACCACCGCCAGCGTCCTTGCTTTTCGCGCCAGTGCAATGGCACAAACGAAATGCGCCGAGCGTTCTGCGCCAGGTTTGTCGCGCAGCTCGTTCAGGAGTTTTTCAATACGCTGCGAGTTGGTCGCGTCCGCGCCTGCATATCTGGCCGAATGCACGCCCGGCGCGCCGCCAAGAGCGGGGACAACGAGCCCCGAATCGTCCGCGAAAACCAATCCTTCGCGCAAGCTGGAATAGTGCAGTGCCTTTCCTGCCGCGTTTTCGGCAAAAGTCGGCGCATTTTCGTCGAAGGCAGGAAGGGAGGTGAACTCACGCAGTAGTTCCAATTCCACGGAAACGGAAGGGGATGCAGTCTCCGCCAGCACCCGGTATTCCTTCAACTTCCCCGGATTCGACGATGCGAGATGCAATTTAACGGGCGCGCGCACTGAATTTCAGGGGCAGCACGGCGCGCTGTTCGTCGGTGAGCCGGCGGATTCCCGCGGCCGCGAGGGCCAGCAGGTCCTGCATTTCGCTACCGGTGAACGCCCGTCCCTCCGCGGTGGCTTGGATTTCCACGAAGTGTCCGCTGCCGGTCATGACCACGTTCATATCCACTTCCGCGCGCGAATCTTCTTCATAGGCAAGGTCCAGCAGCGCGCGGTCATTCACAATCCCCACGCTCGTGGCGGCCACGGTGTCAATCAGCGGAGAACTCTTCAGCATTCCGGCGGCTACCATCCGTTCGAACGCCAGCGCCAGCGCCACAAACGCTCCGGTGATGGAAGCCGTGCGCGTTCCGCCGTCGGCCTGAATCACATCGCAATCGAGCCACACCGTGCGCTCGCCCATCGCCTCTTGATCCGTCACAGCGCGCAGCGAGCGGCCGATCAAGCGTTGAATTTCCAGCGTCCGTCCCGACTGTTTTCCTCGCGCAGCTTCGCGCGGCGTGCGCTCCTCGGTGGCGCGCGGCAGCATTCCATATTCGCTGGTCACCCAGCCTTTGCCGCCGCCCTTCAGGAAAGGGGGCACTCCGTCATCCACAGTCGCCGTGCAAATCACGCGCGTGTTTCCCAATTCGATGAGCACGCTGCCCTCGGCCGTGGAAATGAAATCCGGAGTGATTTTGAGTGGGCGCATCTGGTCTGCAGCCCGGCCATCGCTTCTCACCCGTCCTCCTGCCTTGATTTACTTACCCGCTGGTGCGACAGTTTTTTACTGCTGAGCCAGTTTGACGGCGCTGCTGCCCGCTGTCAACGTTGGCGCGGCGATAGCTCCAACTTTGCCTGCTGCGGGCGCAGCCACGGGATTCGCGGGCGCCTGACTTGTGTCCGCGTGCACTATAAAAGTTCCTGTCAAGTCCACGTGTCCGGCCAGCGTCTCTACTTCCTGGCCATGAATCAGAATTTTCAAGCGCTTCACTTCGGGCACATTGGCTTCCAGCGTTCGCGCCATGGAATCCACCGCCAATTGTTCGCTGGCGATTCCAGAAGGAATCGAAGTTGCGAGCGCCTCTGAGAAATCCGCGATCGCCGTGCCATCCGGCAAAATATAAAACGCCAGCAGCACGGCATCCGGCGGCAACGTCCGGAGCTCGACGTCAACCGGACCGGCTAGCAACGTATTCAGCACTTGCTTGGAGCGAAGCACCGGATCGCTCGAGAGAGGCAATTCGACCGTTACGGGCGCCAGCGCGGAACTATCGGAATCCGAAAGCCAGAAGAGCTTTGCCTTCACGCGCGGATCGCTCGGATTCATGGGAACAGTCTGCACTAATTCGCGGCGCGCCTGTTCCTCGGTTTGTTGCTGCAATCGTGCGGCGCGCTTCATGCGGCTGCGAATGATGGGCACAGAAATCGCCGCGCCGACCACGACAAAGACGAGAAGCGTGGTCAGCCAGAATTTCCACCTTTCCTTTACAGGTGGCGTCACAAACTCTGTAATTGGCTCCGTTACGGTTGGACTCCTCCCGTGGTGGGCACCACATACAGCGGCTTGAATGCTGCAACGCCTCGCGCAATGGCATCTGCGACTCCGGACGCCATATGGTCCAGATCGGCGCGGTCGTTGACGACTACGCTCGAGACTTCCACAGCAATCGCCGGCGCGGCGGTGGTTCGAAGCTGCCGGATAGTTGCGCTTTGTGCGGTATCCGGCGAACCCTTGAAGCGCTGCGTGAGCATTCCTTGCACCAAGTCGCCGAGTTTCCGGCTGAGTCCGAGAAACGGAGCCTGCGCGCGGTCCCACGGAATAAAGCCGTTCGCCGTTGTTACGGCGGGCAGGTCCGAATTTACATACACGCGCACGGTTCCCGGCAAACCCGTAGAGGCAATATGGAGCGTGATGAACACCGCGTTTCGCTGCGCATTCGCGATCGCCGAGCGGTCGTCAAACGACGGGTTATCGTTTGCTTGCCGCGTTTGCACCACTTGAAATCCCTGTTGTTCCAGAGCTTTCCGCACCTCAGCGGTGAATTCCATGACGATTTCGCTTTCCTGGATTCCGCCGGTTCCGCGCGCGCCAAGGTCGGTTCCACCGTGTGCCGGGTCCAGCACCACAACGCTTAGTCCGTTCTGTGAGGCTTGTGCACTGGATTGCGGACCGGTAGGTACGGGCGTCGCGCTTTGTCCTGAGGGCGGGGTTGGAATCTGCGACGACTCACTGCGGGCTGACTGCTGCGTTTGCGAAGGAGTTTGCAAGGCGTGCGTCATCATCGCGCCTGCAAGAAACAGGAAAGCTATGCCCAAAATGAAGAGGAGTCTTGGCCGCTGGGAGTTTCCCACATCGAGCAGCATACCAAATTCGCCTATGGGTTCGCCTCGCCAGGTAAGTGCGGTTGTAGGGAATCATAGTCGGCCAGCAACAACCGCGCTTCTTCACAGGTTTGCGCGAGTCTATCGGCCAGCAGGCATTTCCGTAGTGGCCACGGGCTTCAAGTTCGCTTTTTGCAGGACAGCATTGGCGATGGCCAGATCCTTGTTCTGAAAATCAGCCCACCGCGCCAGCGCTTCTTCGGCCGCTTTGTCCCACTTCTCGTGCGCTGTAACGGCATCGGTTGTGGGCGCTGCATCAGCGCTCTCGACAATGCTCAGCAAGCCGTTTAGAGCTGAGGCAACTTTCGTCAGCGACTCTGGTTCTTTCTTAGGAAACGCAAGGCCGTACAGGCCAAATCCACCGTCGCCGTCCGATGCAATCATCGCCTCCAACCTTTGATTCAGCTCGTCGAGCGTTTTTGTCACGTCGGATTTCTCGCTCGCTTCCTTCTTGCGCACGCTGAGTTGCTTTTGCAACTCGGCTATTTGCTGGAGCGCGGCTGAGACCTCGCCTTCCCGCGCAGAAATCCTCGACGCCAGTTCAAACTGGCGCACCAGCGCGTCCTGGGGCGTCTTCACGCGCGGATCCATTTTGATAGTTAGCGGTTGCGAACTGCTTTTACCATGCGCCGTGAGTCTTACTGTGTAGTTTCCGGGTAATGCCAAGGGTCCCGACGGCCTCCAAAACGACGCACGCACGCCTTTTGGTAACGGATAACGCAAGTCCCATACAAATCGGTGCATTCCAGCCTCGGTGGAGAGCGGTTGCGGCTCGCGAACCCAGGAGACGGGAAATGACAAATCGTTAGGGTTCACCTTGTGCGACTCGTCGTCGCTGGCAAATCGTCGCACCAGCCTGCCTTCGCTATTGAAAATTTCCAACTGAATTGGTCCTGCGGATTTTTCCTTTAAGTAGTAATCCAGCACCGCGCCATTGGGCGGATTCGATGCCAGCGCTTCATCGTCAGGCACCGGCGTGCCTTGATCGCCTCCCGGCCGGACGCGATACGCTGTTTCAGGGCGGTAAAGCCAAACATCCGCCGCTGCTGACCGCGGATCGATTTGCCGCAGTGGCGTCACGTCGTCCAGCACCCAGAAGGAACGTCCAAATGTCGCGATCACCAAATCGTCTTGATGCACAACTAGGTCGCGAACGGAGGTCGTTGGCAGATTCAGTTGTAGTGGCTGCCAGTTGTCTCCGTCATCGAACGAAACGTACACACCCTTTTCCGCGCACGCATACAGCAAGCCTTTGCGAAAGGGATCCTCTCGTATGCAATTCAAAAAGCTTCCCTCGGGAATACCGTTCGAGACGCGCTGCCAACTCTTCCCAAAATCGCGCGTGCGGTAAAGATAGGCCTGATAGTCCTCCAGCCGGTGGCGATCCACCGCGGCGTAGGCCGCCCCCGCGTCCGAATGCGACGCCTCGATGTGCGTGACCTTGCTCCACGCCGTGAGTTCCGGCGGCGTAACGTTTGCCCAGTTTTTTCCTTCATCCTGGGTCAATTGGATCTGGCCGTCGTCCGTTCCTGCCCAAATCTCTCCACTTTTCACATAGGAGGGGCCAATAGTGTAAATCACTCCGCGCCGCTTGCTCCTGGGAGCGTCCGCAGCGGTTGTGGCATCCAAATTCGCCGGAACGCCCGGATCTTCGCGGGTCAGGTCCGGACTGATGGCCTGCCAAGAATCTCCACCATCCTCTGTTCGAAATAAAAGTTGCGAACCGAAATAAAGGACGTGCGGATCAAGCGGAGAAAACACCAGCGGCAGGGTCCACGTGCGGCGGAACGCGCCTTCCTGGGCAATCGTCGGCGGGACCGCCTGAACTTGTTCATTGCTCAAATCCTGCCGATCCACGAATCCGCCAAAGATCACACCCGGATTCAAGGGATCTGGCGCGATATATCCGTTCTCGTCGCCAGCTTCCAGGGGCCGCCAATCATGGAAATTCAGAGAGCGATACTTGCTGCTGCTCGGCATTGCCGCCGGCCCGCTATCCTGCTGCGCTCCGTACACCCAATATGGAAATTGAGTGTCGGTTATGACGTGGTAGAACTGCGCGGTTGGCTGATTGAACCAGGAGCTCCACGTCTCGCCGCCGTTGTGCGTCACCACGGCGCCCTGATCGCAGCTCAGGACCATACGTCTTGAATCATCTGGATCAATCCACAGCTCGTGGTAATCGGGGCCGGTCGGATCGCCCTTGAACACCGTGAAACTCTTTCCTCCGTCCACGGAGCGGTAGATGGAAGTATTCGGCACATACACAATGTCGGAGTTCTTTGGATCAACGGTGACTTCGTTGAAGTACCAGCCGCGGCCCCAAATCCGGTGGTCTTTGGAAACTTGCTGCCAGTTCTGTCCACCGTCATCCGAGCGGTACAGTCCGCCCTCCTTGGCATCGATGATGAGATAAATCCGCTTTGGATTGCCGGGCGCAACCGCAATTCCCATCCGTCCGAGGCCTTCTGACGGCAGTCCGCCCTTGACGGCCTGCCAATGGTCCCCGCCATCGTTGGAACGATAAAGTCCGCTTCCAGGGCCATTCGACGGAGGATAAATGCTCCACGGCGGACGGCGCGTTTGCCACAATGCGGCGAAAATTGTCTTGGGATTTCCCGGCTCGAACGCCAGATCAATCGCGCCGGTGTTTTCGTCGTGAAACAGCACTTTCTGCCAGTGGGTTCCCCCATCTTTCGAACGAAAGACGCCGCGTTCCTGGTTCGGTCCATACGCGTGACCCAAGGCGGCCACAAAGACCCGATTCGCGTCGTGCGGATCCACTAGAATCCTTCCAATCTGCCGCGAGTCGCTCAGTCCAATCTGCTTCCACGTTTTTCCCGCATCGGTGGACTTGTACATCCCATTTCCCACGGAAATGGACGAGCGCATGTCCGCTTCGCCCGAACCCACGTAAATAATGTTGGCGTCCAAAGGCGCCACGGCTATCGCTCCAATGGACGCTACGGGCTGCGAGTCGAAAATCGGTTTCCACGTTCGGCCCGCGTCGTCGGTCTTCCAGACTCCGCCGCCCACGCTTCCGAAATAGTAAGTGTCCGGCTGACCACGCACACCGGTTACTGCCAGCACGCGTCCGCCGCGAAATGGACCAATCGAACGCCAACGCAGTTCCTGAAAGAGCTTCGGGTCAATCTGTTTTGGAGCATCCGGCCCGGCCAGCACCCGGGCTCCGGAGGAAAGCAGAGCTAACAAAAATGCAATTGTGGAAACGACGCGAGGATAAGACACGTCTTTACTCTCCCTGAGTACAGCTATGCTGCTTGAAGAGCGCGAGTATACTCCATCACGAAACTTCCTCGAACTGCCAAAAAGAAGTGCATCCCGGCAAGCGTGAGTCAGAGAGCTAGTTGGCGCCGGCTCTAGGCCTCTTCCCTAAAAAGTTTGAAACGATTCTTGGCATGCGGTCACCATCTCATCAAGGACTCACTCAAGCAAGCCAGGTTCCTCCGCTCTCCTGCTTGCAAGGAGGTTGTTGATGAATCGCTCCCGTGGTGCGTTTTATAGACCGCTCCTTTATGCCGCTGCCTTGATGCTGTCTCTCTTGAGCGGCACGATCTCCTTCTCAGCGCCGCCCGGCGATGACGAGCACGAACACGACAACGAGCACGAAGGCCGGCTTTGCCGCCACAAGCCGGAAAACGTGGGAGATCCCTCGCGGCCCGGACCCCATCACGTGGCCACCGCGTCTTACAACCTGCCAAACACTATCACCATCACGGCTACGGAAGGCGGCTCGACAACGACTGATACCAACGTGCACCTCTGGGCTGTGGTCTATTACCCCGGCATTTCCTCGGGTGCAAACAAGGCCGTTGCTCCCGGTAAGCATCCCTTGGTCGTCTATCTTCATGGCAATCACGGCATATGGATCGATTCCGGGGGAAATCATACCTGCGGCCCCCCCACCGGCAATCCCGTCCCGAATCACGAGGGCTACAATTACATCTTGGAGCGCCTCGCGAGCCACGGCTTCATCGCCGTGTCCATCAACGCAAACGATTTAAACTGCAAAGGCGGGCGCATCGTGGCCCGCGGTAAATTGATCCTGCAACATCTAGGCCTATGGAAGGATTGGAATGATCCAACCAAGCCCGATCCCACTTTCCATGGCCGCTTCCACCATCACGTGGATATGGACCGCATTGGCCTTGCAGGTCATTCCCGGGGCGGCGAAGGGATTGTTTCCGCCTACCTGGAAAACCAATCGTCAGGGTTTGCGTTTCATATAAAGGCCCTCCATTCGATCTCCCCCGTGGACTTCGACAGTTTCGTCCTTGCCGACGTGCCTTACTATGTTCTTATGGGCGCGGCTGACGGGGATGTTTGGGACCTGGAAGGAGCGCGGATTTACGACCGGGCGGCTCCGCGCACGAATGCGCACAGGATGGCAAAGATGCAGTCTTATCTCTACG
>QHYL01000600.1 GCA_003224105.1 Acidobacteriota bacterium
AGGCGAAGGTCTGGGTTGCCGGAGTTCCCACACCATTCGTGGCTGTAAATGTGATCGAATATGTGCCAGCGCTCCCGGCCGCAGGCGTTCCGCTCAGAGTGCCGATGCCGTTTCCGCCATCCGCGAAGGTCACACCCGTAGGCAGCGCGCCCGTCTCCGCCAAAGTTGGCGTCGGGAATCCAGTGGTGATGACCGCGAACGACCCGGGCGTGCCCACACCAAACGCCGTATTGTTAGGGCTCGTGATGGCGGCCGCCTGATCCACCGTTAGGGCGAAACTTTGAGTGGTTGGCGAGCCGATGCCATTGCTGGCGGTGAATGTGACGGGGAAAGTCTTGCCGACACCCGCCGTTGGTATACCGGCCAGTTTTCCGCTGCCGTTTCCGTTGTCGATGAAGGTCACGCCGCTCGGCAGGGCACCCGTCTCCGTTAAGGATGGAGCTGGGAAGCCCGTCGTCAGCACGGCGAACAACCCAGAAGTGCCCAACGTGAAGGCCGTGCTGTTGCGGCTGGTAAAGGCCGGAGCCTCATCCACGGTTAAAGCAAAACTCTGGCTCGCTGGCGACCCCACGCCGTTGCTCGCGGTGAATGTGACCGAATATGTCTTGCCGGTTGCTATCGCTGGTGTACCAGCTAGTGTGCCAGTGCCGTTTCCGTTGTCGATAAAGGTCATGCCACCCGGCAGTGCGCCTGTTTCCGCTAACGATGGCGTCGGATTGCCCGTTGCCGTGACAGTGAAGGTGCCAGCGGTACCCACCACAAGCGTAATACTATTCGCGCTTGTGATTGCTGGCGGCGTAGAAGGGGGATTGACGGTAAGCCCTGCCCAAGCGCTCGTGGCGCTTCCTATGGAATTGCTCACTACCACGTTGAATTGCGCGCCGTTGTCCGTTGTGGTGGTTGCAGGCGTGGTGTAAGTTGCGGCATTTGCGCCGCTGATGGCCGTGCCATTTTTATTCCACTGATAGGTCAAAGGCGCGGTTCCGGCGGCCGTGACGCTAAAAGTTGCCGATTGCCCTGCCGTGACGGTTTGACTCGACGGCTGCGCGGTGATCGCGGGCGCCGAATTCACTGTAAGCGTCGCCGCGGTGGTAGCAAGACTCCCCGAACTGTTGCTGACCACGACGTTGAACTGTGCCCCGTTATCCGCCGAGGTAACGGGTGGAGTGATGTAGCTCGAAGAAGTCGCTCCGATGACTGCCGTTCCGTTCTTGTTCCACTGATAGCTTAGAGGCCCAGCTCCAGTGGCTGAGACGCTGAAAGTCGCCGACTGCCCGGCCGTAACCGTCTGACTGACGGGCGGGGCGACAATCTTAGGGGACGAAACTGGAGGATTTGGTGAGGCATTACCCGCGCATCCCGCGATGACTAGCCCCGCGGCGTTGATGGCAAGCAATAGAACCCGGGCCCGAACGCGCATAGCCGCACCTCGTCGTGACTTGCCTGGGACGCGCGTGGTTGGGAACGGCGCGAAACTCTTGCCTGCAATGCCTTGCAAATTTCTGCAGAGTTGTAGCGTCAATGAATGGCGCAAACCCGTCAATCAAGGGAACACCTTACCGCGAGCGAAGTGAGGTCCAATCCGGTTGCGCAGGCATTCCCGCAACCAGCGCTCGGAGGAATTGCCAAAGTAGCAGAGCGCCCGTCAGCAGGTTTCCAAATGGAAGACGACGCTCGCGGTCCCTTATGGCGCGGGGAAGGTGAAGAACTCCCACATGGGAGGCGCGGAGACGGCTGCTCCCGGAAGATTCTTCACGCCGAGGCCCTCCAAAGTCAATCGAAGCACACTTGGATGTTGGTACAGCGTCGTGGATTGAAACGCTACCTTGGAGGAAGCAGGAGAAATCAGCACACACACCACTCGCCCGCCTCCATTCGTGTTGTCACTTCCCGATTCGTCAAAGACAACGATGAGCAGCCCGTCCTTCTGAAATGACGGATTCTTAATCAGCGGGTCGATGTTGGTCTGCAGCCAGGTGTCTGCTGTGCTCAGCGGGCAATCGTGCGCGTCGTCACAGAGGTTGGGCGTAACCCAGGAATAATTGGGCAAATTGCCGGCGGCCAAGTCCGTAGCGAATTGCGTAAAGGGCACAAGGTTCTGCAACTGCGCCTGGCTATTCTGAACGTCGGTCATGTAGGCCAGTGGGTAGTGGCGGATGGCAAAGTTACCGATGTCACCGCCCGTGTATCCGACGGAAGGCAGGCCCTCCCCGTACGCCTTCCACGTTTTCCCCGCGGCCAGGAGCTCGCGAACGACGTTGTCTACGGACACTGGAAAAGTCGCCGGCGTTTGACTGTCATCGTTGGTAAGAATTTGGCCCGTGGTGAGATCCATGTAGTTGCCGATCGAAGGGTGGGTTGTCGCGTAATACTGCGTCGCCAGCCCGTATTGACTGATGAGCGTGTTGAGATAGGGCATAGCCGTGGTGCCCACGACACTGAGATAGTCCGTATTCTCTTCGAGCACGATCACAATGTGGCCGAAAGGGCCTTGGCTCGCGGGAGTAATGATGACGGAAAACCCGGCGACGCTTTTGTTACCCACATTGTCTGCGACTTGAATGGTAAAAGTCGCGAGCCCCGCTGTAGTGGGTGTTCCAGAGATGGTCCCCGAGGCGCCAAGAGT